>CANKGM010000108.1 GCA_947481355.1 Chitinophagaceae bacterium | reverse complement strand
TTAAAATTATTTATATATATTATTTTCAATGGCTTTCCACTAAAAATTTGTAATGTTTTCAAAAAAATATGCAGATTTTTTTCATATCATGAGAAAAAAATAAAGAAACTGAATAAAATAGTTGACGTTCCCACAAATTTTAATGACTTTTGTGCCATCTAAAATCAACAAAATTATGGAGTCACTACGTTTCAAAGCCATTGACAACCTAACCTCAACGAAGGAAGGGGTAAAGGTAGAAAGTCCTGCCAAAATCACAGCAATTTTTGGCGAAAGTGTATTCACGTTAAAAACTGCGAGAGAATTTTTGAGTGATGATGCTTACAAAAGCTTAGCTAATTCAATTAAATCTGGCCAAAAGATTGACAGAAATGTAGCAAATTATATTGCTGCAGGAATGAGACAATGGGCACAGGCAAAAGGCGTTACACATTATACACACTGGTTTCAACCACTAACTGGAACTTCAGCAGAAAAACATGATTCATTCTTTACATTGAAGTCTGATGGATCTGCAATCGAAGAATTTGATGGTAATGCACTTACTCAACAAGAGCCTGATGCATCATCATTTCCAAGTGGTGGTCTTCGTGCAACATTTGAAGCACGCGGATATACAGCATGGGATCCAACTTCTCCAGCGTTTATCATGAACATTGGAACAGGCCTAACGCTTTGCATTCCTACCATATTTGTTTCATACACAGGTGAGTCTCTTGACTACAAAGCTCCATTACTAAAATCAATTGAATCATTAAATAAAGCAGCAGTTGATGTTTGCCATTACTTCGATAAAAATGTAGGAAAGGTAACCGCAACCCTTGGATGGGAACAAGAATACTTTGTAATTGATGAAGGCCTTGCTAATGCTCGTCCTGATTTGATTATGACTGGTCGCACAGTGTTTGGTCATGCCCCTTCAAAAGGTCAGCAATTAGAAGATCATTATTTCGGATCAATTCCTGAAAGAGTATATGACTTTATGAGGGATTTTGAATATGAATCATATCGTTTAGGAATTCCACTTCGTACTCGTCACAATGAAGTAGCTCCTGCTCAATTTGAGTGTGCTCCAATTTTTGAAGAACTTAACCTTGCTGTAGATCACAATACATTATTGATGGATGTGATGACACGAGTTGCAAAGCGTCATAAATTAAAAGTACTTCTTCATGAAAAACCATTTGCCGGTATCAACGGTAGTGGTAAGCACAACAACTGGAGCATGGCGACAGATACAGGCGTTAACTTGCTTGCCCCTGGTAAAACGCCAAAGACCAATCTAATGTTCCTTGCATTTTTTGTAAACACCATCAAGGCTGTTCATGATCATGCAGACTTGTTGAGAGCTGCTATCGCTTCTGCAGGTAACGATCACCGTCTTGGAGCAAACGAAGCACCTCCTGCTATCATTTCTGCTTACATAGGCGGATACCTTGCAAAGGTGTTGGATGAAGTTGAAAGTCGTGTTGGGAATAAATTTGACGAACAAGATGAGGTAATGTTGAAATTAGACATTCATAAAAACATTCCTGAACTTCTACTAGACAATACAGATAGAAACAGAACATCTCCATTTGCATTCACTGGAAATAAATTTGAATTCCGAGCAGTTGGTTCTTCTGCAAACTGTGGTTACAACATGACCGTATTAAATACCATCATGGCTGAAACCCTATCTTCATTCAAATCAGAAGTAGATGGTTTGATTGAAAAAGGAGACAAGAAAGAAGTTGCAATTATGCAGGTTATTAAAAATTACATCACAGCTTCTAAGAAAGTATTATTTGAAGGAGATGGATATAGCGAAGAGTGGCAAGAAGAGGCTGCTAAACGCGGACTTCCAAATGTCAAAACAACTCCACTTGCACTTGATGCATTGGTAACAGAAAAAGCAAAAGGTCTTTTTGCAAAACATAAGATCCTAACTCATTCTGAACTTGAAGCGCGTCATGAAATAGAATTAGAGAAATACATTAAATATGTACAAATCGAAGGCCGCGTAATCGGAGATTTAGCAGGCAATCATATTCTTCCAGCAGCGATACGCTATCAAAACGTGTTGATCAATAACGTAAAAGGATTGAAAGACCTTGGTTTGAAAGCCGAAGCATACACAGCACAAATGAATGTATTAAATGAAATTTCTGAGCACATCAATAAAGTGCAAGTAATTGCTGAAAAAATGACTGAAGCTAGAAAAGCTGCAAACAATCTAGGCTCTTCCAGAGATAAGGCAATAGAATACTGTGAAAAAGTAAAACCATTGTTTGATGAAATCCGCTATTCAGTTGACAAACTTGAATTACTAGTGGATGATTCAGAGTGGGAATTACCAAAATACAGAGAGTTATTATTCCTTCGCTAATCAAGCATATTGGAAATTTGAATAATAAAAAGCCCCGCTTCTGCGGGGCTTTTACTTTTTGTAAAAAAGCTCAAAAAAATTATTGCATTTTAAATGTATCTAAAAACTTTGTGGTGAAATTCCCTTTGATAAAATCTTCATTCTTCATCAACTGCTGATGAAATGGAATAGTTGTTTTCACCCCTTCAATCACATATTCACTTAATGCCCTGCTCATGGTATTGATTGCCTCTTTTCTTGTTCTAGCTACTGCAATAATTTTTGCAATCATGGAATCATAAAAAGGAGGAATAATATATCCTGCATAAACATGTGAATCTACTCTAATTCCATGCCCCCCCGGCTGATGTAACACAGTAATTTTTCCTGGGCTTGGTCGGAAATCATTGTAAGGATCTTCCGCATTTATACGGCATTCAATTGCATGCATTTCAGGTTGATAATGCTTCCCCGATATGGGCTCACCCGCAGCAATTTTGATTTGCTCTTTTATCAAATCAAAATTTGTTACTTCCTCCGTAACGCAGTGCTCAACTTGAATACGGGTATTCATCTCCATGAAATAAAAATCCCTATTCTTATCAACCAAGAATTCTATCGTTCCGACACTTTCATAATTAATAGCTTGAGCTGCTTTTACCGCTGCAGCACCCATTCTCTCCCGGAGTTCATCCGTCATAAAAGGAGAAGGAGACTCTTCAACCAATTTTTGGTGACGACGCTGAATAGAGCAATCACGTTCACTCATATGGCATACTGTTCCATAACGATCGCCGGCCACTTGAATTTCTATATGACGAGGCTCTTCAACAAATTTCTCCATGTACACCCCATCATTTTTAAATGATGCTAGGGCTTCTGCTTTAGCATTGTTGTATGCCTTTTCAATTTCTGATTCTGCCCAAACAACACGCATTCCTTTACCACCACCACCAGCAGTTGCTTTTAAAATAACAGGATATCCTATCTCTTTAGCGATTACTATTGCTTCATCAACACTTTCCAACAATCCACCAGAACCAGGAACAACAGGAACCCCTGCTTTGATCATAGTTTCCTTAGCGGTTATTTTATCCCCCATCGACCTGATTTGATCAGGCGTTGGACCGATAAACTTTACACCAGATTCATTACAAATCTCAGCAAAACGAGCATTTTCAGCCAAGAATCCATATCCAGGATGCACTGCATCAGCATTGGTGATTTCCATTGCTGCCATAAGGTGAGGAATATTCAAATATGAATCTGTACTAGCCGGTTTACCAATACATACCGCTTCATCTGCAAACCGGACATGAAGACTATCCTTGTCAGCAGTAGAATAAACAGCCACTGTTTTAATTCCCATTTCCCGGCAGGTTCTGATAATCCTAAGTGCGATTTCGCCTCTGTTGGCAATCAGAATTTTATTGAAACTGAGCTTCGAATCTTTTGTCATGCAATTCTATTAAATTAAAAATGAACCTGTAAAATAACGTTTGATGCTAGGCAGGTTCTACTAGGAATAATGGTTGGTCGTATTCAACAGGCATTGAATCTTCTACAAGCACTTTCACTATTCGTCCAGAAATTTCACTTTCGATTTCGTTAAATAGCTTCATGGCTTCAATGATGCATACAGGCGTACCTGATCTAACTTCATCACCTTCTTCCACGAAATTTGGCTTGCCAGGAGCAGCCTTTCTATAAAAAGTACCAATCATAGGACTTTTTATCGTCAATAAATTATCAGTTGATTTTGTTTCAGGAGCTGGAGTAGCAGATGCTGGGCCAGAAGACAGTTGAGCAACAGGAGCAGCCATCACCGCAGGCTGTGCCAGCTGAACAGGTGCTGCGGTTACGTATTTGTCTTCCTTTTGCTTAATGGTAATCTTGAATTCCTTTTCTTCAATGGTCAATTCGCTAATATTCGACTTGTTTACCATTTTAACGAGGTCCTGAATGTGCTTTAAATCCATCTTTAAATATTATTTAGTGGTTTTAATGGAGGGTAAAGGTGGGGGAAAATTGGGTTTCAGCCAAATTAAATTTGGGCCTTTTTTAAAGAAAATGCCCCAAAATCAATTGAAATTGGGGCATTTTTGCTTAAAAATTGAGTAAAATAGCTAAAAAATCATTCTTTCACTCTCTCAATGTATTCACCTGTTTTTGTATTTACTTTAATTAAATCCCCTTCATTTACAAACAAAGGCACCATCACTGTTGCCCCAGTTTCAACTGTAGCGGCTTTAAGGGTCCTTGTTGCTGTGTCCCCACGAAGTCCAGGCTCTGAATACGTAACCTTTGAAACCACCTTATCAGGAAGCTCTACACTCATTGGAAGCTCAGTTTCGGTATTGATTAAAACGGAAACTTCCTGTCCATCTGTTAAAAATTTAGGTGCATCAACCATGGTTTCAGGGACTGAGATCTGTTCGAAGGTTTCACTATCCATGAAACTATATCCTGTTTCGTCTTTATATAAGAACTGATATGACTTGCGCTCAACCCTTACTGGGTGGATGTTATCACCGCTATTCCACGTTTTTTCAATGCTTCGTGTATTGTCAAGGCCTTTAAGTTTCGCCCAAACTTTTGCTGCAGCCCTTGCGGTCTTATTTTCACCAAATTCGATCACTGTATAAAGACTGCCGTCCAATTTAAGGATCATGCCTCTGGAGATGTCTGAAGTATTTGCCATGTTATTGATTAAGGCCGTAAAGGTAAACGAAATTAAAAACGAGAACAAACCATCTTTTAAAAAATGCCTAGAAAATAGACAATAGTGGAAATAATTTATCCAACTATCAACCCAAAACACATTTACGCAGTACCTTTGCGGCGCAAACAACATTTTATTTATCTATAAATCTTTAACATGAAAGTTACCGTTGTAGGAGCTGGAGCCGTTGGTGCTACCACAGCTGATAATATTGCCCGTGCAGGCGTATGCACAGAGTTGGTACTTCTAGACATCAAAGAAGGACTTGCAGAAGGCAAGGCACAAGACATGCAACAAACAGCTGCATTACTAGGCTTTGATACCATCATAACTGGATCAACCAACGATTATACTAAAACTGCACATAGTGACGTTGTTGTTATTACATCAGGAATACCACGCAAGCCCGGTATGACAAGAGAAGAACTTATTGGCACCAATGCGGGTATAGTTAAAACGGTTTGTGAAAACATCCTTGCACACTCTCCAAATACTATCATCATTGTCATCAGTAATCCAATGGATACGATGACTTACTTAGCGCTTAAATCAACTGGATTGCCTAAAAATAGAATTATTGGCATGGGTGGAACACTTGATAGCAGTCGATTTAAATATCAGCTTTCTCAACATTTACAATGTAGTGCAAGCGACCTAAATGCTATTGTAATTGGCGGCCATGGTGACACTACCATGATTCCATTGATTAGCAAAGCAACCTGGAATAGTATTCCTGTAACACAATTCCTATCTACCGAACAACAAGAAAAAATTGTTGCCGATACGATGGTAGGCGGAGCAACACTTACTAAACTCATTGGAACATCTGCTTGGTATGCACCAGGCGCAGCCGGAGCTGCATTAGTAAGTAGCATATTAAGAGATGAGAAAAAACTATTTACGTGTTGCGTAGCATTAGAAGGTGAATATGGGCAAAAAGATATTTGTCTTGGTGTTCCAGTAACCATCGGTAAGAATGGATGGGAAAAAATTCTTCCCCTTGAACTTTCTGCCGCTGAGCAAGAAGCATTTGAGAAAAGTGCAGCAGCTGTCCGCTCTATGAATGAAGTATTAGGATAATTTTCAGCTAAAAACTTAATCAATCAGATTGATGGTGAAGTATTTAATACTTCACCATTTTTTTGTCTATCAACTTAAATAAAATAATCAGAAACGACAGTTGGTCTCAATAATTTCAGAATTCTTGCCATAATTTATAGCAACTAGATTATATTTAAAATCAATTTTATAATAAGACATAGATATGACTGAAGCAAAATACGATAAGAAAATACTGTTAACAATACTCATTGCAGCACTTGGCTATTTTGTAGACATATATGAATTGCTTCTATTTTCTATTGTAAGAAAACCAAGTCTTATAGGGCTTGGTGTACTAGATGAAAAAATTCCATTGCTTGTGGCTAGTACCAAAGTAATCAATTGGCAGATGACAGGATTGCTTATTGGGGGAATCCTTTGGGGTGTTATGGGTGATAAAAAAGGCAGATTAAGCGTGCTCTTTGGATCCATCATCTTATACTCGTTCGCAAATTTTGCAACAGGTTATGTTCAAACAGTTGACCAGTATGCATGGGCAAGATTTATAGGGGGGATTGGACTTGCAGGGGAGCTTGGCGCTGGGATTACGTTAGTAAGTGAATTACTACCAAGAAGTAAAAGAGGCTTAGGGACTTCGTTGGTTGCTGGCGTAGGACTTCTTGGCGCAGTATTTGCCTATTTTATTTTTAAAGCTACAGATGATTGGAGGCTATGTTATAAAATTGGTGGAGTACTAGGTGTGTTCCTCCTCATGCTCCGAGTAAGTGTTTCAGAGAGTCTGATGTATGCTAATATAAAATCAGCCAATGTTCAAAAAGGAAATTTTTTCATGTTTTTTACAAACGCAAAAAGATTCAAGAAATATGTGCTTGCCATATTAATTGGCCTTCCAACATGGTACGTTATTGGCATATTGATGAATTACAGCAACCGATTTTCT
>CANKGM010000107.1 GCA_947481355.1 Chitinophagaceae bacterium | reverse complement strand
TTAGCGCTTAACGCTAGGGGATGTTCGCTGAATGCTTAAATTATGTGATTATATATGAATGGCTAATAGTGTTAAGCGAACAGCGTCAAGCGTTAAGCGCCAAGCGTTAAGCGTCAAGCATTAAGCGTCTAGCGTTAAGCGTCTAGCGTTCACCCCCTAACACCTAACTACTAACTTCTAAAAAATGGCCAACATCAAAGAATGGAATGCAGATGACCGCCCAAGGGAAAAAATGAGATTGAAAGGCGCTGCACACCTCAGTGACGCAGAACTTATCGCCATTCTCATCCAACATGGCACTAGAGGCAAATCAGCCCTAGAACTGTCTATGGAAGTATTAAATCGCTTTAATGGAAGATTAGCTGACCTCGCAAGGGCTTCTACAAAAGACTTGATGAAAACAAAAGGGATTGGCTTAGCAAAAGCCATTATCATACAGTCTGCCATGGAATTAGGAAGGAGGCGCCTTGGATCCGAAAACTTGACCACTGAAGTGATTACAGGTAGCTCCTCTGTTGCAAAATACTTACAGGCCAAGTTAATGGACTTATCCCACGAGGTGTTTGCAGTACTTTTTTTGAATCGAGCAAATCGCATTAAGCATTTTGAAATCATTAGTGTTGGCGGAATCACTGGCACGGTGGCAGACCCAAGAATCATCTTAAAAAAAGCACTAGAAGAAGAAGCGGTTAGCCTAATTCTTTGTCATAATCACCCTTCCGGAAACCTTAAACCATCAAAAGCAGACGAAGACCTGACCTCTAAAATCAGGAATGCAGCCCGCTTTTTTGATATCTCTATTTTAGACCATATCATTGTGAGCACTGATGGCTACTACAGTTTTGCGGATGAAGGTTTCTTTTGAAAGCGACTAGTTAGGAATGAGAGAATTCGCAAATAACTCCTTTAGTAAACTCGTCAGGTAGCGCAATTAGAACATCATTTTTTGTACCTTAGCGACTAGTCATTCAATTAAAAATTATATGCATTCAGAAAACATCAACCCACAAATTTTCATAGACAACAGGAAAAAATTCATCGCTAAAATGGCAAAAAACAGCATTGCCATTTTTAACAGCAATGATGAAATACCAATCAATGGTGATGCGTTGTATCCTTTTAAACAAAATTCAGATCTTTTTTGGTTAACCGGAATTAGACAAGAGGACACGATGCTCGTCCTATTCCCAGACAATCCGGATAAAAAATATAGAGAAGTCTTGGTCCTAGTACGCCCAGTTGAATTGAAAGAAAAATGGGATGGCAAAAGACATCGCGCACATGAGGCCACATCCCTTTCAGGTATACAAACAATAGTATGGCTAGAATCATTGGACGCTCTTTTGCAACCAATGATACACCTTGCAGATAATATTTATTTGAACACAAATGAAAACGATCGTAAAGCAAGCTTGATTGCAGCGCGCGATTATCGATATGCAGCAGAATTGAAAGCACGATATCCCCTCCACAATTATTTGCGCGCTGCGAAAATTATGCGTGAGCTTAGGGCTATAAAATCTCCATTGGAAGTTGCTGTTCTTCAACAAGCAATAGACATCACCGAGAAAACATTTCGACGCTTGTTGAAATTCATCAAACCAGGGGTATGGGAAAATCAAATCGAAGCAGAGATTTATCATGAATTTTTGATGAATCGTTCTGCTGGTCCAGCTTATGGCTCAATCATAGCAGGAGGAGATCGCGCTAGAACGTTGCATTATGTTGCAAACAACCAACAATGTAAAGATGGCGAATTGATATTAATGGATTTTGGTGCTGAATATGGCAGCTACTGCGCTGACCTAACTAGAACAGTTCCGGTGAATGGCAAATATTCAAAAAGACAAAAAGAAGTATACAATGCCTGTTTGCATTTACATGACTATGGCAAAAGCTTATTGAAGCCCGGCATTACCGTTGTTAAGTATACTGAAATGGTTGGTGATGAAGCATCAAAAACATTCCAGAAAATAGGATTGCTTAGCAAGAATGATATCAAAAACGAGACTCCCGATAATCGCGCCTATAGAAAATACCTCTATCACGGTATCTCACATCATCTGGGAATAGATGTACACGACCTAGGTACAAAGACCGAACCCATCAAAGCTGGAATGTTATTTACAGTAGAACCAGGAATTTATATTGAGGAAGAAAAATTCGGTGTTCGCGTTGAAAACAATGTTTGGATTACTAAAAACGGGAATGTCGATTTAATGAAAAATATTCCAAGAAAAGCAGAAGAGATAGAACGCTTGATGAAATAATGCTACTTCGCAAGGTTGACTTCGCTTATAAAAATTGAATGAAACAAATTCCAAATATTTTCACATTGCTTAACCTCTGTATGGGGTGCATCGCCATTGTATTAATACTACAAACCGGTGAATCTATTGCTCGCATCCAGGGAGAAGAATGGACAATTTATATGCCTGAAAAAATTGGCTGGGCAGCTTTATTCATTGGTATTGCAGCTATCGTTGACTTTCTCGATGGATTCATTGCAAGACTATTCAAGGCCACGTCAGAAATGGGCAAACAACTTGATTCCTTATCTGACCTCGTATCATTTGGTGTTGCTCCAGGGCTAATTATGTATCAATTACTTCGCCTATCCTTGGCAGCAGAACCAACAGGACTAAATATGCCCTTACTTTTTTTGCTACCATGTTTATTCATTCCGTTGGCAGCAGCATGGCGACTCGCACGATTTAATTTAGACACAGTTCATAAAAATAACTTCGAGGGTCTACCCACTCCTGCAGCAGGATTACTTATTGCCTCATTTCCATTAATACTATTGTACAATCCACTAAATATTCAAATGCTACTCATGAATAAATGGGTACTTTATTTAGTGTGTTTGATTATCCCCTACCTGATGATTTCAAGACTACCTTTATTATCCATGAAATTCAATACAGTGACATTCAAGGAGAATAAAGCCCGCTATATTTTACTTGGACTCTCAGCATGCTATATTGGAGTTTTAGGTTGGCTTTCAGTCCCTGCCATCTTCATCACATATATTCTAGTATCTTTGCTCCTAAAAAATCAAACGACATGACCTTCACTATTGCAATCAATGTGATGCCACTTAAAGACCTTTTGGATCCACAAGGAAAAGCTGTTTTAGCTGGACTACACAACCTTGGTCTTAAGAATACCGAAGATGTGCGCATTGGAAAAAGAATAACGTTACAAATCGCTGCTGATTCAGAGCAAGAAGCCATTGCCATAGCAAAAGAAGCAACTGAAAAATTACTAGCTAACCAAGTGATGGAGCAATTTGAGATTAGTGTCATTGGCTAATTGACGATTTTTCGCATCACAAACCTACCATGCTATACATCATACCAACTCCGATAGGGAACCTAGCCGACATGACTTTTCGGGCAGTAAGCATATTAAAGGAGGTGGATATAATTTTAGCTGAAGACACCAGAACCTCAGGGGTTTTATTAAAGCATTATGATGTTCAAAAGAGCATGTTCCCTTACCATCAACACAATGAACACAAAGTCACAGAAAGATTAATTCAAGAACTGTTATTGGGGAAAAAAATGGCACTCCTTACAGATGCAGGTACTCCAGGAATTTCAGATCCTGCCTTCTACCTCGTTCGGGAATGCCTAAAAAATGACATAATAGTGGAATGCTTACCAGGTGCAACTGCATTTGTACCCGCATTAATTAATAGCGGGCTTCCCACCAATCGATTTTGCTTTGAAGGTTTCCTTCCTTTAAAAAAAGGTCGTCATACGATACTCACCGCTTTAGCCAATGAACCTCGAACAATGATTTTTTACGAGTCTCCAGTCAGGCTACTGAAGACACTCTTACAATTTATAGAATACTTTGGCGAATCACGTCAATGTTGTGTTTCAAGAGAACTGTCTAAAAAATTTGAGGAAAACAAACATGGCACGTTGAGGGAAGTGCATGATCATTTCGCAAGCAAATCAATTAAAGGTGAAATTGTTATTACCGTTGAAGGGAAAACAAATGATAGACACAAAATAATTGACGAGGAAGACCTTCTAGATAATTAAACTCCAAACATTTTTTCAGCTTGTGCAATTGATTCTGGCTTGCCCACATCAATGATAAGGTCACCAGAATGATCATAGCCAACAATGGATTGATTCGCTGCTAAATTCAAGTATACATCTGTAATCGAAAAGCACCCAGATGATGGCATTAGATTGAAAATTGCTGGATCAATGATGTGTATTCCAGAAAACGAATAAGGCATTACCTCTTCAACTGCAATTCCTACCCACTTATGTTCACCTGTTGCATTATTTCTCCACCCCACCAATTTCATTTCATCATCGAATAAAAATTGGCGAGAACTTTCTCGTTTGGTAACTGCCAAGGTAGCTAAAGGAGTGATTTTTTGATGAAACTCGAACATACCTTGCAAGTCTAAGTTGGTCAGCATATCCACGTTCATCACAATAAATGGATTTGACGTTTCTGTAAAATTCTTTGCGGCAAAAACGAGTCCCCCACCTGTTTCAAAAGGACCTTCTTCTTCAAAAGAAATGACAATATTTAAATGAGGATCTGCATGTGCAAGGAGAAACTCTTCAATTTGATTGGCAAAATGATGAATATTAATAACAACATCCTGTATACCAAATCCCTTTAAATAATCTAAATTTCGTTGAAGCAATGTCTTACCATTCACAACAGCGAGTGCCTTGGGATGGTTATCCGTAAAAGGTTTTAAGCGAGTACCTAATCCCGCTGCGAATAACATAGCCTTAGATCCAGAAATTGTTAAATCAGTTTTCATTTAATACATTAAATTAACCCAGCCCTTCGATTCCTGTTCTACATGGGTGACAACTGTTTTTACGTTATACTTTTCCGTTAGATGCTCAGCAAGTCTATCTGCAGCAAATACACTTCTATGCTGGCCTCCCGTACATCCAAAATTGATGGTCAGTCCCTCAAAATCTCTTTTCAAATAATCTTCTACAGAAATATCGATAATTCCAAAAACATGCTGTAAAAATGTAGGCATAGAAGTTTTATGAACTAAAAATTCTTTAACCTCTTTATCTCTCCCTGTCTTGGTTTTATAGGAGTCTATTCTTCCTGGATTTAAAATGCCTCTACAGTCAAATACATAGCCTCCGCCATTTCCAAAACGGTCTTGTGGGATTTCTTTTTTGTATGAAAAGCTATTGATATGAATCGTCAATTTTGTTTGCTCTCCGGCGACAATAGGTTCAAATTTTGTCATGATTTCTGATGAAACAACAGATTCCAATAATTTTTGAAGAGCAGGTAATCTTAAAGGCAATTTTTTATTTTCTAAAAACCATTTTAAATTTTTCAATGCAAACGGAATACTCGATATAAAATGTTGCTTACGTTCGAACAAGCCTCTAAAGCCATACGCGCCAAGCGTTTGAAGCATCCGTATCAAAACAAATCCATCATAATTATTTAAGAAATTCGCTTTGTCTAGTTTGTGATTCAGCAAACCATTTACTTGTTCAAAATAATATTCTACCAACTCGTCTCTCCAAGGATAAGGCATCTGTGCCCTGGCCTGCCAAAGTAGAGAAGCAATATCATACTGTAAAGCGCCTTGCATTCCACCTTGATAATCTATGAAAAATACTTCATAGTTGTTTATCATTACATTTCTACTCTGACAATCCCTGTGCATGAAATATTGATTCTCTTCCTGCACTAAATAACTGCTGAGCATATCAAAATCATTCAACAGCAAGTTTTTATCGTAGGGTAGGTCCAAAGCTCTTACGAAGTAATATAAAAAATAGAGTAGATCAGAATAGATAGCTTGTTTATCAAATGACTTCGTTGCTATGCATCGATTATAATCCAGGTCTTTCCCTCCGATAATTTGCAATCTTGCAAGGGCAGCGCAAGTTTTCTTAAAGAATTTTAAGACCTCATCCGTAAAACCTTCTTGCTTTATTCGATCGAATAACGAAAAATCACCTAAGTCAGATTGTACATAAAATTCTCGTGAGTCATCTGCATATACAATTGATGGAACAGATAGACCTAGACCAGCAAAATGTTCTGTAAAAGCGATAAAGGCCTCGTTCTCTGTTATATTCGTTGGATTATAGGTAAGAATATATGATTTACCATCATGATGAAATCTGAAATACTGCCTATTACTACCTGCACCTTTCAGCGACTCAAGATGAATCTCGTGATGAGGCTGCCACTTTTTGAGTGAGGCTAAAATATGTTGAAACCCTTCTTGCATAGGACCACAAAGTTATCTTTTATTCTTAAAGTAAAATCAACACTACCTTATCTTTGTAGCATGTTGAAAAAGACGATGGATGAATTGCAACGGCTAAGTCCTGACGAATTCAAGGCTGCTGAGAAAACACCTGTTGTGGTGATCCTTGAAAACATCCGCAGCATGCATAATGTTGGAAGTGTATTTAGAACCTGTGATGGATTTAGGGTTGAAAAATTATTGTTGTGTGGCTTTACACCTAAACCTCCTCACCGCGATATTCATAAAACTGCATTAGGAGCGACCGAATCGGTTAATTGGGAAGCGTATGAAAATACAATTGAAGCTATACATGAACTAAAGAATGCGGGCTATACTATTTATGCAATTGAACAAGCCCACAAAAGCCTTTTACTTCATGAAATTGACATTTTCACTAACCGTAAAATTGCCATTATATTTGGTAATGAAGCAGAAGGCGTGAGTGAAGATTCAATAGCTGCTTCAGATGCCTGTATTGAAATACCACAAGCAGGCAGCAAACATTCTTTTAATATCAGTGTAGCAGCTGGTATTGTATTATGGGAATTATTTAAACGAACAAACCTCTAGAAACGATAAACGAAGAATATGAGCAAGGTTAAAAATTATTTGTCTCTCATCAAATTCTCACATACCATTTTTGCAATGCCATTTGCATTGATTGGATTCTTCATGGGAGTTTATACCATAATGAAATCAGGTGATACATCAACCATTACAGGTGTTGATGTTGTAATAGAATACACTAAGACACATCGCTTAATCTTTATATATATCATCGCCTGCAT
>CANKGM010000106.1 GCA_947481355.1 Chitinophagaceae bacterium | reverse complement strand
CTAGGTGAATACAAGAAATTACACCAACTAACACTCAATAACTCAGTAGGCATGAGCTTAATTCAAGTCATAAGCCCATTGCCAACAACCAAACAAAAAGAAATTAAATGGGTATTTAATAAATCTATAAAACGTCCTAGCAACATCAATGACATCGCTTTCTATTCCATCAATCAACTTGGGTCATTACTGCGAAACAAATCGATCACAGCAATTGAGTTGACAAAATTCTTTATTCAACGATTGAGAAAGTTTGACGACTCATTACACTGTGTAGTCTCATTAACCGAAGAACTAGCGATGCAACAAGCTAAACAAGCAGATGAATTGTTCAGCAAAGGAATTGATAAAGGTCCACTGCAAGGTATCCCCTACGGTCTAAAAGACTTATTCGCTGTCAAGGGAACAAAAACAACTTGGGGTGCTGAACCATATAAAAATCAAACTATAGAGGAAGAAGCTTTTGTCTATACAAAACTCAAAGAAGCAGGAGCTGTATTGGTTGCGAAATTTACGCTAGGCGCTCTTGCCATGGGAGATTATTGGTTTGGAGGTAGAACAAGAAATCCATGGAACCTTGAAGAGGGATCAAGCGGTTCATCAGCAGGATCTACATCAGCAACGGTAGCAGGATTAATTCCTTTCGCCATCGGCACCGAAACACATGGATCAATTATTTCTCCAAGTCATACCTGCGGTGCAACAGGATTACGTCCAACTTTTGGAAGTGTTAGTCGCTCAGGTGCCATGGCATTGAGTTGGAGCTTAGACAAAATCGGACCAATATGCCGTTCAGCAGAAGATGCTGCCACTGTTTTCGCATTCATTCACGGCTCAGATGGCCAAGACGGAAGTGCTGTAAATGAAGCATTCAACTACACTCCTACAAAAGATGTTAAACAACTACGCATTGGATATGCCAAAAACTATTTTGACAAACTAGATTCATCTTCTCAAGAATGGAATGTGTTGAAGCAATTAAAAAAATTTGGTATCAAACTAGTAGGAATGAATTTTCCAGATACTGAAGTATACCAATATGATATGATTGGAATTGTAATTGGGTCCGAAGCGGCAGCAGCCTTTGATGAATTTACTAGAACGGACCTAGATGATCAAATGACTAAACAAGAACGATATGATTGGCCGAACTATTTCAGAACAGCCAGAACAATTCCTGCCGTAGAATACATCAATACAAACAGACACCGTGCATTGCTCATGAAAAAAATAAATGATGCGATGAAAAATTTCGACATCATCATAACACCAACATTTGAAGGGAAACAACTCTCCATAACAAACCTAACTGGTCATCCAGCGCTATGCATGCCAATTGGATTAGACAAACAGCAGTTACCCAATAGCATCACCATGCTCGCAAACTTATACAAAGAAGAAGACCTCTTATTGTTCGGTAAGTTTTTCCAAGATCATACGAATTACGATGACATGCATCCTTCCATGTTCAAATAAAATATGTTGCCCCCCTATTCGTTGAACTATATTAAATAAAAACGGAACTGGTGTTGACCAGTTCCGCGATGCAGTAGTGACTAAATCCTTTTACAGACTTAAACGTCTACTTTAATCTTACCGGCATCGAAAGTTGAGTTCCGTTCGCCGACTGATGTAAAACTACAGCTATCATAAATCCTATACTCACCTTTTAATCATAGAAATAGGTGATTGTCCTCATGATACTAAGGTCCCTCAGCCGGAGGCGGTATCTCATATGGAGGCGACACATAGGGATCTTCCTCGGGTATAGTATCAGGATTCTCCTCAGGAATAAGTGGCTCTTCAGGGTCAATCAGCGGACTGGTTTCTGGAATTTTGGTAGGCGGCAATACTTCTGGTGGAAGTATCGTAGAAGCTGACTTTTTCATGGTGTATAGTTAATAGTTCAATTAGATATCTGCTTCAATATGAAGGATTATTTCATCGAAATAATTGACATCCATATGCCAAACACATGAGTTGAATCATTAACAAAAATATAAAGGCTTTTTTTCTACGCTAGTATATCAAACAACGGTAAAACAGTACTTTTGCCTTACGTATGAATATCAAAAACAACATCCTAGAAACGATTGGAAATACTCCGTTAATTAAACTGAATAAAATTACCCAAGACCTGCCAGGCATGATATTGGCAAAAGTTGATTATTTCAATCCCGGTAATTCAATCAAAGACCGTATGGCGATTAAAATGATTGAAGTAGCCGAACAAGAAGGAAAATTGAAACCAGGAGGAACCATCATAGAATGTACTTCAGGCAATACAGGAATGGGACTAGCCTTAGCCGCCATAGTAAAAGGATATAAATGCATATTTACTACAACAGATAAGCAATCAAAAGAAAAAATTGATATTCTTAAAGCAGTAGGTGCTGAAGTCATTGTTTGTCCTACCAACGTCGGACCAGAAGATCCGAACAGTTACTATTCCGTTGCAAGAAGACTGGCTCGTGAAATTCCGAATTCATTTCATGCGAATCAATACGATAATCTAGCCAATAGACTAGCACATTATGAATCTACTGGCCCAGAAATTTGGGAACAAACAGATGGCAAAATCACTCACCTTGTTTGTACCGCTGGTACTGGTGGAACTGTTACAGGCACCGCTAAATTCTTAAAAGAAAAAAATCCGAATATACAAATATGGGCCATTGATGTTTATGGTTCATTGTTGACAAAATACTTTAGAACTGGTGAGATTGATATGACGGAGGTGCATCCTTATATATCTGAAGGCTTTGGAGAAGATTTTGTTCCAGAGAATTTCGACATGTCGGTCATTGATCATTTTGAACAAGTAACTGATAAAGATGGTGCCATCATGGCGAGGCGCATTGCGAAAGAAGAAGGATTGTTTTGTGGATATAGCTCAGGAAGTTGTTTGCAAGGTTTGTTTCAACTCAAACATAAGTTAAAAAAAGATGATGTCGTAGTATGTGTCTTTCATGATCATGGAAGCAGATACATTGGTAAGATATATAATGACCAATGGATGATGGAGAGAGGATTTTTAGAAGTCAAAACATTAAAAGATATTCTTTCATCAAGAGGCAGCAAACAAAAGTTAATTAGTGTTGGCCCAGATAATACTGTTTCTGATGCAGTTGCCCTCATGCGCAAATATGAAATTGAACATATTCCTGTTATACAATCAAATGAAATCATTGGCTCTATTAGTGAAAACGGTTTATTTCAAAAACTTTTTTCTAATCCTGAAATAAAAGAGTCAAGTGTAATGGATGTAATTGAAAATGCATATCCAATAGTTGATTTTCATACCCCAGTTGAAAAAATTAGCGCATTAATACACAAAGAAAATGGAGCTGTTTTAGCAAAAGATGAAACAGGATCTATCCATATAGTCACCAAGTACGACATACTACAGGCATTAGCTAAATGATGGCATAAGTCGATGTAACCCAATATTGACAAGTGTTTCATTGAATTAATTCATTGAATAGTATCTTCATCAATCTAGTTGATGATGTCATCACTCACGTATAAATACGAATAGTTTAATTCGTAATTCCACTCAATTCAGAGTAATTCTTGCAGACCAATAAAAGGGTGATAATGCTCTTGTATGGGTTATAGGGGCACGATATCTTTGTATCATCAACGAAGCGAAAAACAATATCCTAGAAACCAAAAACAAAATCCTAAAAACCCAAAAAACAACGCCTTATTCCTGAACCCGTTTTTAATCCGACACCCTTGAAAACTAATCCTACCAAATCCAACCCAACCCAAAAACCAAACCCTAATCCAATCCAACCTAATTAAACCAACTAAAAAGATTCGATCCAACCCATCCTAAAAATCCAAAACCTAATCCAATCCTAAAGCAAATCCAACAATCCTAAAGCCAACAATCCAACATCCAAAACCATTAAACCGAAAAGTGTAACCAGATTATAACCATTTTAAAGGCTTTAGCAAAAAACCCAGTGATTTCACTGGGTTTTTTTATTAGAGTATTCCTTTTGTTGTGGGTAATGAATCATTAAATGGGTCTTTTTTGACGGCCATTCGAATTGCCTTGGCGAAGGCTTTGAATATGGCTTCTATTTTATGATGTTCATTATCGCCCTTGCAAGTGATATTTATATTGGTTTTTGAAGCATCGGAAAACGATTTAAAAAAATGATACACCATTTCGGTCGGCATGTCTCCAACTTTTTCTCGATTCAATTCTACATCCCAAACAATCCAATTTCTACCCCCAAAATCAATAAGCACCTTTGCCTCTGCATCATCCATCGGTAATGCAAACCCATAACGCTCCATTCCTCGTTTATCAGATAATGCTAATGCCATAGCTTCACCCAATGCAATGCCAGTATCTTCAATAGTGTGGTGCTCATCGATATGTAAATCGCCTTTGACTTTAATCGATAGATCCATATTGCCATGTTTTGCAATCTGTTCCAACATATGATCAAAGAACCCAAGTCCAGTGCTAATATCAGACTTACCTTTGCCGTCTACATTCAATTCAATATCGATCTTAGTTTCATTGGTATGCCTAGCATGAACTACTTTTCGAAGGCCATTCTTTAAAAAATGAAAGATCTCTTCCCAACTGGTTGTTTCCAATGAAAGGTATTTTCTTGTCTCCGGATTAAGCGTATTCACATCAACATACCCAACACCTTCATTATTATTCAACCAAATACAGCCAGCCCCAAGATTCTTAGCCAATTCAATATCCGTTACTCGATCACCAATAACAAATGAACCAGCAAGGTCATAGTTCGGATTATTTAAATATTTACCCAACATCCCTACTCCAGGTTTACGATTTGGAGAATTATCTTCTGGTAAACTTGGATCGATGTATACTTCATGAAAGTCAATGCCCTCCCCTTTAAATGTATCAACAATCAAATCATGTACTGGTTGAAAATCAGCATAAGGAAACATGGGCAACCCTAATCCATCTTGATTGGTCACCATCGCTATTTCGAAATCAAATTCTTTGACAATTCGTGTTAGATATTGAAATACCCCAGGATAAAATTTCAACTTTGCAAAACTATCAATCTGAAATGTTGGCGGGGCTTCATATATAAGCGTTCCATCTCTGTCAATAAACAATACTTTTTTCATTCTTTCTAATTTCGATTTATTATGCTGATTTTAATTTTCTCTTGACGTTATTTAGGACAAGTTGAAATAGCAGAAAGCAACGACTCATTCTCCTTTTCCGTTCCCACTGTAATGCGCAAGCATTCCTCACAAAGCAATACATTGCTTCGGTCTCTTGCTACTATGCCTAAGCTCAATAAATGATGATACATTTTTTTAGCATCACTAAACTGAACTAACAAGAAGTTGGCATCAGAAGGATATACTTTTTGTACTTGATCTAAATCCACTAAGTCAAGCTCTAACTGCTTTCTTGCTTCCACTAAAAAAATAATCATATCATTCACCTGTCCAATTTCATCTAAGGCCTCTAACGCCAATGTTTGAACAGGCTGACTAATATTATAAGGAGGCTTAACCTTATTCATATACCCTACAATTTCGGTAGAAGCAAATGCCATGCCTAGTCGCAATGCAGCCAAGCCCCATGCCTTACTCAAGGTCTGCATAACAATGAGATTAGGATACTCTTTTAAATCCGAAACAAATGAACGCTGCCTTGAAAAATTTATATACGCTTCATCAATGACTACAATACCATCAAAATTATTAAGCACCATCTCTATATCAGCTCTGTTCAAGCTATTTCCAGATGGATTATTCGGTGAACAAATCCAGATGATTTTAGTATTGAGTTCAATAGCTTCTTCCAAAGCAGGTAAGTCCAATTGAAACTCTTTCGTCAACGGAACCCGTTTCAAATTCACATTATTGATGTTTGCGGAAACTTCATACATGCCATATGTAGGGGGACAAATTATGACTTGATCCTCTCCAGGCTCACAAAAACAACGGTATATAACATCAATGGCTTCATCGCTACCATGACCAATGAATATATTTTCAACGGGAACCTGTTTGATGCCAGATATTTTTTCTTTCACTTTCAATTGAAAAGGATCAGGATATCTATTGTACCATTTAAGTGTAGGAGAACCAATGGAGTTCTCGTTAGCATCAAGAAATATGCTAGCCTCACCCTTAAATTCATCTCGTGCCGTAGAGTATGGCTTAAGCAATTTTATATTTTTTCTTACTATCGAATCAAGATTAAACATGTCTACTAGTTCTTATTGTTTATTGATGCGAATCTTTACAGCATTTGCATGTGCATCCAACCCTTCTGCTTCTGCCATGGCTATGATTGTCTTACCGAGTTGCTTAATTCCATCTTCAGTAATGTGTTGAAAAGTAACCTTCCGAACAAAACTATCACAACTAACTCCACTATAAGCTCTAGCATACCCATTCGTTGGAAGCGTATGATTTGTTCCACTGGCATAATCGCCTGCGCTCTCAGGTGTATAATGACCAAGAAAAACAGAGCCTGCATGTTCAACCTGGTCAGCTAAGTCTTGTGCATCATCACAAGCAATAATAAGATGCTCAGATGCATAGGCATTTACTACTTCAAGGCCATCTTTAATATCCTTAACAAGAATAGCACGACTATGTGCTAAGGCTTCGATAGCAATATCCTTTCGCTCTAATAATTCAAGCTGGCGATTAATCGACTCAAGTGTTTTGTCAATGATTACGTTAGAGTTGCTGACTAAAATAACCTGTGAGTCTGGACCATGCTCCGCTTGAGATAACAAATCAGCTGCAACAAAATCCGGATTAGCCGTTGAATCTGCCAATACACATACCTCGCTCGGACCAGCAGGCATATCAATCGCAATTCCATCCATTTGCACTAATTGCTTTGCAGTAGTTACATATTGATTTCCTGGACCAAAAATTTTATCTACTTTAGAAAGTGATCTAGTACCATATGCCATAGCAGCAATCGCTTGAGCACCTCCACAAAGATGAATCTCCGTTATGCCTACTAATTTTGCTGCGTATAAAATGGCGGGGTGAATAGTTCCATCTTTTGATGGTGGTGTACACAAAACGATCTCTTTACATCCAACAAGTTGTGCTGG
>CANKGM010000105.1 GCA_947481355.1 Chitinophagaceae bacterium | reverse complement strand
TATGAAAATCGAAAATAATACTTTTTTACTTGCTACTTAACTCTTTTAAAACATCATCGCTTTTGTCGAGTTTAGGGTCGGCAAAGATAATGGTAATTCCTTCACTTTTATCTAAAATCAAGTCAAACTGCCTTGCTACAGCCAGTTTTTGAACGGCGTTGTAGACTTTGTCTTGAATAGGCTTTACCAGTTCCTGACGCCTCTTGAATAAATCTCCTTCAAATCCAAAACGCTTTTTTTGAAGGTCCCTCAATTCTTTCTCCTTATTGAAAATATCATCTTCTCTTTTTTTCAATAGCTCTTCGCTTAACATCAACTTCTCACCTTCAAAATTTCGATATAACACATCAAGAGCAGCTTGCTTCTCATCTATTTCAAGCTGCCATTGAGCACTAAACGCATTCAATTTATCTTGAGCGGTTTTGTATTCTGGCAATTTGCTTAAAATATAACGCGTATCAATTACTGCATAACGTTGAGCATGCAATTGAAATGAAGTAGCGGCCAACACGATTAAAAAAAAGATCTTTTTCATAATGAGTCTTTTAATGATTTCTGTGTGCTTCTAGGGTATACAATTCACATTAATCTGAACATGACTACTATTCAGGCTCATACCCAAGCATGAATGTAAATCTACTAGCATCTTTCAACTTACCTGTACTGGTTATACGATCCAATCCAACCCCATAATCAAAGCCAAGCAATCCAAACATAGGTAAGAAGAACCTCACACCAACACCCATAGATCTCCTCAAGCGGAATGGATTGTATTCTTTCACTGAGTACCAACCATTCGCCGCTTCATAGAATGCAAGTCCGTATATCGTACTGCTTGGATTCGTTACAAATGGATAACGCATTTCAAGCGTGTACTTATTGAACATCGTAAAGAACTTAGAAGCATTTTGTTTGTCGGGGTTAATCGTAGGATCAGAAGACTCGTATACAGGATATCCGCGATGCGCTACTATATCATAACCTAATACACCATAGTTGTTTGTAAGTCCGGCATCCCCAACCTGGAATCGTTCAAATGGAGAAACTGGTAATTTTGAATTATAGCGACCAATGAAGCC
The DNA here is from genome assembly GCA_947481355.1 of Chitinophagaceae bacterium. Lineage (GTDB taxonomy): Bacteria > Bacteroidota > Bacteroidia > Chitinophagales > Chitinophagaceae > Pollutibacter. The sequence goes on along the minus strand of CANKGM010000105.1, from coordinate 6,061 downwards.
ATACTTAGCGGCTACGCGTAAAACAAATTGCCTGTTTTTATCTTCACCCTTAGGTTTACCAATCGGCACAAACCACTCTGCATTAAATCTCCATTTATGGTATTCAACCAATTTAAAAATATCTTTTTGGTTTATTCCGTTGATATAAGACCATGGAGGAGTAAATGTTCCACTCAACATGAAATTAGAACCATTCCTTGGGAAGATTGGTTGATCCACAGAAGATCGTTGAAGTGCTAATTTAATGTTGAAGTTATTTGATGTTCCCGTAGAGAATGTTGGGAAGATTGCATAGTTGCGAGACTTATACTGTACATAGCTCAATGATGTGACCAATGAGAAGAAGTCATCTGGCCATTTCAGTTGTTTACCTAGTGCAACGGTAACTCCTTGCGTGATCAGATAAGATGTATCTGCAGCACGAGAAGGCAATCTATAACTACCACCATACATTCCGCCATATGGGTTATATGAGTTACTGAATTTGGTATTGAATAAATTTACAGAAAACGAGTTCCTCTTTTTACCCCCTAGCCAAGGCTCTGTAAACGATATATTGTATGACCTAAAGTAACGGCCATTGGATTGAAAACGCACACTTAATTTTTGTCCATCTCCAGTTGGCAATGGATCCCATGATGTTTTTCTGAAAATATTCTTAATGGAGAAATTATTGAATGTAATACCCAACGTTCCGGTTAGTCCTATGCTTCCCCCCCAACCAGCACTAAGCTCAAGTTGGTCTGAAGATTTTTCTTGAACCGTATAATTAATATCTACTGTTCCATCATCCTGATTTGGAACGGGTTGCATACCTAGCTTTTCCTGGTCAAAGTAACCAAGGTTAACAATTTCTCGTTGAGAACGAATCAAATCAGCGCGACTGAATTTTTCACCAGGTATAGTTCTCAGTTCCCTACGAATCACATACTCTTTGGTTTTTTCATTGCCAGCAATATTCACGTTTTTGATAGTAGCTTGAGGACCTTCTTGCACACGTATCTCATGATCAATCGTATCATTATATACAGAAGTCTCTACTGGATTAATCGAAAAGAACAAATAACCATCATCTTGATACAAAGAACTAATGTCACCTCCTTCTGGAGAAGGTGTTTTACCTAACTTTTTATTAAGGGTCTCTAAATTGTAGGTCTCCCCTTTTTTAATACCCAAGAGCACACTTAGGATACTATCGGAATACTTCGTATTGCCCTTCCAGGTCATGTTTCCAAAATAATACTTTTGACCTTCGTCAATACGCATAGAAACATTTAATCTTCCCTTGGGATCATAATACTGTGTATCTGCAACAATCGCTGCATCTCTATATCCTAATGAGTTGTAATATTCAAGCAGTTTTTCTTTGTCCTCTAAGTACTTCTTCTCATTGAATTTTGCAGAAGAAAATAATTTAAACCTAAACCAAGGATCGATATAATCTTTGATGCGAGTTGGATGCAAAAAAGCCTTTTCTTTAAAGAATTCCTTAAATGTTAAGTGCGGAATTGAACCATAAGGGCTATAGGCGCTATCAGGATGTAAGGTCAACTTTGAAAGCTCTTTCGTACCCTTCATTTTTTTCTTAAGTGCAAACGAGTGAGCAGCTTTATTGCCGAAGAAATAGATATCTGAAATCCTAACTTTATTCCCTTTTGTGATATTGAAATTTAAAATAACCTTTTCCGGAGAAGCAGGATCAGGCACTTGATCAATATCTACTTTCGCTCCTTTGTATCCTTTATCAATAAAAAATTTAATGATGTTTTCTTTAGCAGACAACTGCATATTATCTGTTACAACACGTGTTTTGAATAAACCAACTTTATCCTTTAATTCATCAGACTCACTTTTGCGAACACCGAAAAACTTAAAGTTGGATAGCATCGGTCGTTCTACAGCTTCAATTTCAATGGTGATATTTCGATCTTCAAGTTTAGTGATCCAAATGTTGATGTTCGTGAACATATTTTGGGTCCATAGCTTAGAAATTGCTTTTGCGAATTGATCACCGCCAGGTATCGTTACCTCATCACCGATCGCTAGACCAGAAACAGATATTACAATGGCTGCATCAAATGCCTTGTTCCCAGTTACTTTAATTTCTGAAATGATATATTTTTTTGGGTATTTTGAGCTGTAAATGCCCAACAATGCAGGATCTGCAGATGAAATAGGTAGGGTATCCGTTTGGGCAGATACGTCGGTCGCCATCATCAAAAATGCTACTAAAAATACCAGCGTACAGATCCTCTTCATCAAGTTCATGGTTTGGGACGGCAAAATAACGGCTTTTTGTCTAATTCTTTGTTAAATAGAGCGATAGTTTAGCGTTCTGGCTTGAGAAATAGACAATAAAAAAAAATGAAGTCCCTTTTTAGGAAGAAACCTTAACCCTTAGGCTTTTAGTTGACTACTCGTCTTTCCAAAACGCCTTTCTCTCCGCTGATAATCCAAAATGGATTCATAGAGATTTTCCTTTCGGAAATCTGGCCAGCGGGTATCTGTAAAATAGAGTTCGGCATAGGCAAGTTGATAGAGCAAAAAATTACTAATCCTATATTCCCCACTTGTACGTATCATAAGCTCAGGATCAGGGAATGCACTTGTAGACAGATAATTTTGGAGAGTATTGTGATCAATCGCTTCAGGATCAATTTTACCGTCTTTTACATCTATGGCTATTTTTTTCACAGCACTTACTAACTCCCAACGAGAGCTATAGCTTAATGCCATAATGAGGTTGAGGCCAGTATTGGATGCCGTCATATCTAATGCTTCCTGCATGGCATTCATAGCATAAGGAGGCAACATAGAAAGAGCTCCAATCATATGGAGGCGGATATTATTTTTATTTAGAATAGGCACTTCCTTTCGAATTGTTTCCACCAACAATTCCATCAAACCAGTAACTTCTTGTTGTGGCCTATCCCAATTTTCAGTTGAAAATGCATATAGCGTCAAGTATTTAATTCCCAGCTCAGAACATCCTTCTACAATATCCCTTACACTGGCAACACCATGAAAATGGCCATAAAGTCTATCTTGACCTTGTTCTTCAGCCCAGCGACCATTTCCATCCATGATGATGGCGATATGTTTTGGAATACGTTGTAAATCAATCTGCTCTCGTAAAGACATGAAGTGAAATTAGCATTTTTTATTCGATAGACTCCGGTTATTAGATACTGAAATCAGGTAAAAAATTGCAAAGCCAAGAAGAAATTATTGTGGATTAGCACAACGATAGGATGAAAAAGAGATTGAAATGGCTAGTTCTGCGAAAAGATATTGATCTTTTTGCTCACTAAACCCTCGTTGTTTTCCAGCTACGCCAATGCGACTGCCTGTTTCAAAAGAACGGTCTTGCAGAAGGTACCCGGGAGATTCTTTCCCATTAGGTAATGGGGGGAAAACAATACTTCCCGCATAGGTTTTACTTACATCATCCAAATAGTCGGTATTGGTAAATCGATAAGAAACTTCAAATGCTAGGTTTATGTTTCTATTTAAGTTATACTTAACACCCATACCCAACGGGAAACAAAAAGCCTGATTACTGTATGGCTTTCTATCTGGATATGCCGCAGCACCTTGTCCTTCTGTGCCTAATTTTCGGAGGAAATATTTTTGCCCGTTTAAAAAAGCATAAGGATCATAATTGAAGGTCCCTAGACCCAATGTTATGTAAGGAGTAAATGGATAAAGAGGATCCCCAGGAATAAATCGAAAAAAGTTAAAATCCCCTTGTAATGACATCTCCCAAATGTCGGTGTTGAAACTTAGGTTTCTACGACGTTGAAACTCTATTTTACTCAATTGATCCGAATAACCAAGGCTGGCATAGTGTCCGCTTACCCTCAATGCAACATACCCTCCAAACTGCTTACGAAAAAATATGCCAACTGTCGGCTTAGGTCTATTGAAAGCTGATTGATTATTTATATCGCCAAAATAATGTGCTGCGCCGATACTCAGCCCAATTTCACCTTCTTGCACAATCGCATCACGTTGTGCATAGGAAAAACCCACACAGCAGATGAGCACTATGAATAAGCTGGCTTTTTTAGTCATTGCGGTGTAAATGTATTTTTAAATACAGTAGTAGGTTGTTAAAAGGAATTAAAAGTTAAAAGCATCTGCATTATAACGAATCTATTATCGATTTCGTGTATCAAATCCCCACGTTAACTTTTCCCTGAGTGTCCGTAGAAAATTATTTTCATTCAGTCGAATCAAATTGAAGGAGAAATCTTCTTTCTTAATAGCGAGTTGAACTTTTTTATCAACCACTTCTTTTCGTGAATCTAGGGTACATATAAAATCATCAACCCGGCCTTCTACTTCAAACGAAAGAACGTTATTACTCGGCACAACAATAGGTCTGATGTTAAGATTATGTGGAGCAATCGGAGTCAGTACAAAACTGTCACTATCTGGGAAAACTACCGGGCCGTTGCAACTTAGTGAATACCCTGTTGACCCAGTTGGGGTGGATACTATTATTCCATCAGACCAAAATGTATTGAGAAATTCGCCATTGAGGTACGTATGAATTTTAATCATGGGTGAAAATTCCCTTTTGTGAATCGTAAATTCATTGAGTGCAAAAGGTTCAGCACCAAAGAGAGGAATGCTAGAGTTCAAATGAAGTAAGCCTCTTTTATCTAAAACATATGTCCGATTTTCTAAGGCTTCTACGGCTGCTTCTAAATTTTCCTTGCCAAGGCTGGCTAGAAAACCGAGTCTGCCAAAATTTATGCCTAGTACTGGTATTTGTTTATCGCCAACGAGGCAAACAGTGTCAAGCAAAGTTCCGTCTCCCCCTAAACTAATCATGGCATCGAAAGATTGATCTAATTCAGATGCATTGGTGAATGTTTCGTATTGAGATAGCTCAGCTACTGCTTCTTTAAACTGAACATGAAGTTCTTTGAAAAACACAGGTGTGATATGTGCTTTGCTTAGGGCGTCATTCAGGTTCAACAAATCGCTAGGTTGAACCGTTTGTCCCCCACGACTATAGATAGCTACTTTCATGAGTGAAGAGTTTACTGAACTGGCCGGGATTAAAAACAAAGATAGGGAAGAGGAAAGAGAAAATACAGAAAAGGCATAGAGGCACGAAGAAAGTCAAGAGGGGATTGTAAATACAGAAATGGGACAAAGGCACGAAGGCACATAGAAAGGCAATAGGCAAGAGGCAAGAGTGAATACAGAAAAGGGATAGAGGCACGAAGGCACATAGAAAGGCAATAGGGAATAGGCAAGAGTAAAAGCGCTAAGCGTCCAGCATTCAGCGTAAAGCGTCCAGCGCTAAGCGTCGAGCGTTCAGCGAAAAGCGCCTAGCGTAAAGCGTAATTACATTAATTCCTCATATCCATTTTATGTACAAACATGCCGCTCTCTCCGAGTTGATTAAAGCTATATTCAAAACGAATGACGATATCATAAATGCTGATAATATCAAGTCCGATGCCACCTGAATACATCATTTTGTTATTCAGGGAATTATTGATTGTGTTTTGCTTATTGTATATAATTCCTGCATCTGAAAAAGCCTTTAGGTAAAATCGAAATGGTATTTCAGCATATGCCTTAGAGCGAAAGCCTGTTTTTAGTTTATACTTCAACACTTCTTTTGAAAAGGTATTTCTCAAATAACCACCTGCCACACCATCAATCACATAATATTCAAACCCCCTCATATACGAATCGTTATATCCGAGCATGCTTTGATTCACAAATGGTTGATAAAATGGTAGACGAAGATGCAATTCTGCGACTGAGCTGAAATAAAATTTGTTAGGCAGTTGGACATAACGTCCCATTTTCATATAAAGCTGCCACAGATTCATCTGTTTATTTAATCCGCGCTTTATAAAATCAATCTCTAGTAGCTTCCCTCGGGTTGGATAAGCTATATAATTCAACTTATAATTATGATAAGTGTACTTCAATTCAGGATAAACCAATTTGGATTTTTGAACAGCAAAATAATTCGGATTAAGGGCAAGAATAGTGTCAGCAACTCTTTCTGATTGTATACCTAGTTTTACGT
>CANKGM010000104.1 GCA_947481355.1 Chitinophagaceae bacterium | reverse complement strand
CCCATTCAAAAGAAACTCCAAATGATCGTGCAATTAAACTAATAGGTTTACCTACACGCGCTTCTACAGGTGGATAACGAATGCCATTAAGTGGACTCTCCACTAAAATGTTTGCACTGATGGAATCTACAAGCTGAGGACAAAGCGTGGGTATCACATTCAGAATGACTTTATACACTCCTGAAGTTGGAAAAACATGCATGACATTTACTGAATCCTTTTTCTCGCCATTTTGAAATTCCCAAAGATAGGTTACTGGCCCACTATTAGTCGAGATAGATTGATTGGTGAATATTGACGGCACATTCACACAGAATAAATCATATGTAAATGCGGGAGTTGGCTTTTTAAGTACCGATAAGATAACTAAACTATCACTCATGCTTTTACATCCTTTGTCTGTAAAAAATTCAACTTGATAAACACCTGAACTTGCCGCATTAAATGAGCTTGATGTTGCTGAATCAATAGGCTTATAATTTAGATACCATTGATAGCCGAAAGAATTACTAGCATTTAATGAGGATGTAGATCCATTACAAATAGTTTTTATTACAGGTGGAATGAAAATACCTTGAGGCCTTGGTAATAGCCCGACCATTGTTTTAGTTGAAGCGCTGGCACACCCATTTAGAGAAGTTTCTACTGTATATATACCTGCCCTATTAATTGTTACACTCTGTGATTGCGCAGAAGGAATGATTGTATCATTGATATACCATTGATATGATGCTCCCAACAATGGGGATGTACTCAGTTTTGAAGTTGTTCCTGGACAAATATTAAATCCCGTTGATGTCGTTTCTGGTACGGTAGCCTCTGGAATGATTGTAGGAATTGGCGGATAATCATTCACTACAATATTGATTGGGTTTGATGTAGATCCACAATTGTATGTTGAGTTCACTGCCCTAACTCTGACAATTCCATTGGTATTAAAGTCGTTATTTGTAGCATTGTCTAATGAAGGAATTGGAACATTGTCAAATGACCAGAAATAATTTAGACTCCCGAGCATTGCTGCTGTAATTTCTATATTCACTTTATTTCCTACACAGAATGTGGTGGGCATCCCATTGGAAGAAATCTGAACGTTAGGTGACGGGTTGAAGGTAACGCTGTATGGTGTGGAAAGCAAAGAATTGCATTTGTTTTTATCAGTTGTCCTTACATAGAAATCAATGGTCGTAGGCGTAACTCCCATGCCAGAGGGTGACTTAGCGAAATATGTTCCAAGCAGTGTATTACCCAAAGAATCGGGATTTACTCCACTAAACCAAGTATAACCAAGCAAGGTTTCTGCTGTAGGGATAGTTGATAGCAGCAAACTATCACTTTGACAAATAATAGCGCTAGCAGCAGTCAAAGTAGGCGTAATTGGAAGTGGGTTTACTAAAAGATCAGTACTTACAGTGTCTTTACATCCGGAGGAAATCAATACAGCTTCCAAAATGAATTTACCAGTAGTGCTTGCAACAATGGTTGTACCCAACCCTAAAACATTACTGTTTATGTCAGTCCATGTATAAGCAACCCCAGCCTGAGGGTTTGGAATAGTAATCGTTGCTGTTTGACCTTGACAAATATTCTTTTGAGGTGCTGATAGGATGGTTGGCAATGGTGCATCCCGAACAACTAATGGACTAGGCATAGTATAGGTTGAGGGACAACCGTTTTTATCTCGTACCGTCAATGAGACAGCATATGATCCAGGGGAACTATATTGATGAGATAAATTAGAACCTTGACTAGATTTCTTTCCATCTTTAAAATCCCACGAGTAAGTTGTTGTTAGAGGATCTGCGATTCCAGATTGATCTAGAATAAAATTGAATTTATTTTGAACAAGGCAACTGATGGAGTCAGGTGCTATCGTAAATGGTGCTGTTGAGAGTGGCTGATTGACTGTAACTGTAATTGGACTGCTTTGAATTACTCCTTTACCTATATTTAAAGACACGGAATATGTTGTGGTTAATGAAGGCTGTACAGTAATGACTGGGACAGAAGTATTGGTAGTAATGGGTGTAGACAACCCTACTTGACTTTTCCATACAAATGTTGGAGCAGAGGGAATTGCCATTTCTGCAATCGCATAGCCATAATAAGGAGCAGGCGGATTATCTGGCATGTCACTCCAAACGGACTGTGTTCCATTAAAACCCATTGACCCAAAGTTGGCAGGCGTAATCGTTTGAAATTGATTATCAGGTTCCTTGATATTTCCAGCCCAATAGGTTAAAGCTGGATCCAAAGGTGTTCCATTTACCCATTTCCAACCATCTGCAGGTCCACCTCCACCAGAGGTTTCAATTGAAGGATCTTGAAATAAACCAATCCAAAAAAAAGAATCCTGATTTTTTGTAGTGATCTTATTTTGCACACTTGCATTTTCACCAATATGGTCTATTACCCAAAGTTGCATACCGTTATTAGTTGCTGCAGTTCTTGCGGCTGTCCATGATCGGGCTACGGTATCAAGAAAATATGCTTTCCCATTAGCAGAATGAAAGTAAACAAACGTACCAATGGAGAATTTTGCATTTAAATTTATTTTGCTGCCTGCACAGATAGAGACATCCCCTTCAGGTATAACAATTTTTTGCCCTTGAACTGAAATTGAGAGCAGAAATAGTGCAATCAATAGCATGTTCTTCGAAAAGAGGGCCAGAGAAATAGTAGAGTTTGTGTTTTTTATAAAATTCATGCGTAATTGTAACTCAAAATAAACTCTTTTAACTCATTTCTTATCATTAAAGCATGTTAAATCAAATAATAAGAAATATAGTTTTTAAAATCAGCTAAACATTACTAATTATTGTAATGTTTAGCTGATTTTAAAATTGACTAAGCTATTTAATTAGCTATTTAAGATTTGCCATCGCCTTAGTAATCCTAGACATGGCTTCTTCAATTTTATTCATACTATTCGCAAAGGAAATTCGGATACAATCTGGCTCACCAAATGCTCTACCTGTAACAGTCGACACGTGTGCCGTATTAAGAAGATACATACAAAGGTCATCTGCATCTTTTATCACTTCGTCCCCAATCTTTTTACCGAAATAAGCCTTCACCACAGGAAATACATAAAAGGCTCCATCTGGTTCTGCTATAGCTACTCCAGGAATTCCCTTAAGCAACTCCAGCATTCTAGCCCTTCTTTTGGTAAACTCTACATTCATTTCTATACTAGGAGTCAAATCACCTGTTAATGCAGTAATGGCTCCACGTTGGGTCACTGCATTTGCACCACTCGTGTATTGTCCTTGTAGTTTTTCACATGCCTTGACAACCGCGGGGTCAGCTGCAATATATCCAAGCCTATACCCTGTCATAGCATACCCTTTACTTAAACCATTAATAATGATGACCCTACTTTTCAGTTCCTCAAACTGTGCTATGCTTTCATGCTTCCCTACAAAATTGATGTATTCGTATATCTCATCTGAAATAATGAAAATTTGAGGGTGCTTCTTAAATACTTCAGCCAAAGCACTCAATTCAGATTTAGAATACACAGATCCACTTGGATTACAGGGGGATGAAAATATGAATAACTTGGTTTTGGGTGTAATAGCCGCCTCAAGCTCAGTTGCCGTTAGTTTATATTTATTTTCGATGGAGGTTCTGATGAGGACTACATTGCCTTCTGCTAGTTTAACGATTTCTGAATAAGTTACCCAATAAGGAGTTGGAATCACCACTTCATCCCCTTTGTCAACGACAGCCATGACAACATTAGCAAGACTTTGCTTAGCCCCTGTTGACACTAAAATATTTTCTTGCTTGTATTCTAGACCGTTATCCCTTCTCAATTTTGTACAAACTGCTTCCCTCAAATCAGGATAGCCTGCAACAGGGGTATAATGACTATAATTATCATCAACTGCTTTTTTCAAAGAATCTTTTATATGTTCAGGTGTGTCGAAATCTGGCTCTCCAAGGGAAAGGTCAATTACATCGATTCCCTGTGACCTCAATTCTCTACCTAATTTGGCCATCTTTAATGTTTCCGGTTCTGCGAAAAGGTCTAAGCGGGAAGAAAGTTTCATATTGAGTGAATTTTGACACAAATGTAAGAAAACTGAAAAGATTTTCACGGGATTGGGGCATATGTGAAAACGACAAGGTGCAATTTTGTCCAAATCAGTAAAATTACCCGCTAATCATAGCTAGAATGCAGCAAGCCAAAACGATGAAAATCGAAGGCTGAAGATCGAATTTTGACCTCAAAATCCCTATCTTTGCCCGCCCTACCAAAAAGGGAATTTTAAAAAGAGTAAACTAGAATTTATATGCAACTAAAAGGCTTGGTACGTTTTTTTGCAATTGCTTTAATCGTTATTTCTCTTTACCAGCTCCATTTTACGCTGGTGGTTCGTAACCATGAGAAGAAACAGCAGGATAAGGCTACTGCTTATGTCAATGCGAATTTTTCCAATGAAGGAACAGAAGTAAAAGATCGTGAGTACAACAAAAGGTTACGCCGTCTTCTTGATAGCACCAAGCAAACTAATGTTACGTATGGTATAACTGGTGCCATCACCTACCAAAAGGCAAAAGAACAAGAACTAAACCTTGGATTGGACCTTCAAGGTGGTATGAGTGTTACACTTGAGGTTGAACTTGAGGGGCTGATAAAGTCACTTTCAAACAACCCTAAGGATGCAGCATTGAATAATGCTATTAACGCAGCCATCCTTGCCAAATCAAATAGTGATGCAGACTTCATAACGTTATTCGCTGATGCGTATAAAAAGCAAAACCCTAACGCACGACTAGCAGCCATATTTGCTGGAACAGGCGGAAGAACAATTAAAATTGAAGATAACGACAACGATGTCATCACTAAATTAAAAGCTTCTGCACAAGGTGCTGTTAGCAATACATTTAATGTACTCGGAAAACGTATTGACCAATTTGGTGTTGCACAACCGAATATTCAATTGGACAAAACAAAAGGCATTATCACAGTTGAACTTCCAGGCGTAAAAGACGATCCAGAACGTGTAAGAAAATACCTACAAGCTACTGCAAATCTTCAATTCTGGGAACTCTACAACATTGGAGAGCTTAATAAACCATTCAGTGATGCAGAAAAAGCACTTCAAGCATATTACTCAGTAACTGAAAAGAAAGACACAGCAACTAAAGCAGCTGCACAAACTGCAAAAGCAACTGATACCACAAAGTCTGCTACCATTGGCGAGATTGTAAAAAGTGGCGCTGCAGCTAAATCTGATACTGCCTCAGCTAAAGCATCAGCAAAATCATTTTTCAAAATATTCCAACCTGTTCCTCCTCAGCAAAATGCCCAAGGAAGAATGTCATTCGCTCCATATATTGGATTCATTCAAAGCAGAGACACTTCGGTGTTCAATGAATACATCAATTTAGAAGCAGTCAAAAATCAATTCCCTGGTAATGTTCGATTTGCTTTTGGAATTCCGGAAATGGATGAAAAAGGCGTTAAGAGTGATGTTGTATCAATATATGCTTTGAAAACAGTTGAAGGTTCTGAAAAAGCAAAACTTGAGGGTGATGGCGTTCAGCAAGCAACTCAAGATTATGACGATAAAGGAAGGCCTGCTATCAAAATGTTGATGACAAAGCAAGGTGAACGCATCTGGGGTGAATTCACTACAAGCAACGTAGGCAAACCGATTGCGATTGTTCTTGATAATATTGTTTACTCAGCACCAAATGTTATCAACCCCATTACAACTGGCAATACAGAAATCAGTGGTTCCTTCACATTAGAAGAAGCACAAGATCTTGCAAATATTCTTCAATCAGGAAAACTTCCTGCACCGGCAAAAATTGTACAATCTCAAGAGGTTGGGCCAACACTCGGTGCATCGGCTATCAAAGGCGGAAGCTTAGCATTCGCCATTTCATTTGGTGTGATCTTCCTATTAATGTTGGTTTACTACAATACAGCTGGTTGGGTTGCTAACATAGCACTTATCCTAAACCTCTTGTTCACTGTAGGTGTATTGAGCGCCTTAGGTGCAACACTTACTGCTCCGGGTATTGCAGGTCTTGTACTAACCATCGGTATGGCAGTTGATACAAACGTTATCATTTTTGAACGTATTAAAGAAGAGCTCCGATTAGGCAAAAGTTATCAAACAGCCGTTACAGAGGGCTATAAGCGTTCCATGGCACCAGTGCTCGATGCGCATATCACAACGCTACTTACTGCATTGATCCTTTTCTATTTTGGACTTGGACCAGTACTAGGATTTGCGACAACACAAATTCTTGGTATTATATTATCATTATTCTGCGGAATCTTGATATCAAGACTTATCACTGATTTCTGGACTAAAAAGAACAGACACTTTGAATATTTTACTACTGCCAGTAAAAGCGTATTCAAGAATGCGAAATTCAAATTCATTGAATATAGAAAAGTTGCATACTTCATTTCTGTAATCGTATTGTTATTGGGCGTTGGCTCATACTTTAATGGATTTGATGAAGGTGTTGAATACAAAGGTGGAAGAAGCTATACGGTTCGTTTTGATACACCAACACAAAATGAAAAGATCAGAAATGAATTAAAGGTTGTATTTGAAGAATCACCCGTTATCAAAACTGTTGGTGATAACAAGACCTTGAATATCACTACATCATTCATGATTGACAATACAAGCAAGAGCACTGACTCTTTAGTATTGAACAAATTATTTGAAGGACTTAAATCTGATTTACCTGCAGGACTTTCCTTTGCAGACTTTAATAAAAATTACAAACAAAGCTCACAAACCGTTTTACCATCAATTTCAGATGATTTGAAAAAAGGTGCTGTTCAAGCAACCATTTTTGCAATCATTGCGATTTTCCTTTACATATTCCTTCGCTTCCGCGACTGGAGATATTCATTGGGTACTATTATCGCCTTGTTACACGACGTATTTGTAACCTTAGCGGTATTCTCTTTCTTAAAAGGAGTAGTTCCATTCCCGCTAGAGATTGACCAACACTTTATTGCAGCTGTCCTGACGGTTATCGGATTCTCGATGAACGATACGGTAATTGTATTTGACCGTATCAGGGAATACAGCAATAAGCTCAAGGGCGAAACAAAAGCTACTATCATTAATAAAGCAATCAACGATACATTGAGCAGAACCATCATGACTTCACTCACTGT
>CANKGM010000103.1 GCA_947481355.1 Chitinophagaceae bacterium | reverse complement strand
TTTTAAATTAGAAATGTTCGCTTCAGAACCGAATGTAATGCACCCTATTGCATTAAGTTGGGATGAACAAGGACGTCTTTATGTATTGATTACAAAAGATTATCCTAATGAACGAAAAGAAAGTGGCGGAAGCGATTATGTATTACGATGTGAAGACACAGACAATGATGGCAAAGCAGATAAATTCACAAAATTTGCAGATGGATTGAGTATACCAACGGGTATGGTATTTGCCAATGGAGGTCTTATTGTATCTCAAGCACCGCATATGCTATTTTTAAAAGATACCGACGGAGATGGCAAAGCAGATCTTCGAAAAATTTTATTTAGTGGCTTTGGAACAGAAGATACGCATGCAGGTCCCTCTAATCTACACTATGGATTTGACAACTGGATATGGGGATGTGTTGGCTACTCTGGCTTTGAAGGAAAATTTGGGAATGCAGATTCACTACGCTTCTGGCAAGCATTTTATAGATTTAAACCAGATGGAAGTGACCTGCAGTGGATGACAAGTACATCAAACAATACATGGGGATTTTCCTTCAACGAAACCAATGATGTATTTGGTTCAACAGCAAACAACTCACATGGTTGGTATATGGCCATCCCACATACCTATTTCAATTCAGCAAAATATGTTGAAAATGGAAGTAGAAGCACTGATACTCATCGTGACATGAAGCCCATTACAGAAAAAGTAAGACAGGTTGATGCATTCGGAGGTTTTACCGCTGCAGCTGGACAGAATTTTTATACCGCTAGAGCTTTCCCTAAAAAATATTGGAACAAAATTGCATTTGTATCTGAACCTACCGGACATATCCTTCATCAAAATAGCATGGTGAAAAATGGAACAGACTTTTCTGATGCAGAAAGCTTCAACTTAATGGCTGGTGCTGATGAATGGTTCTCCCCTGTATTTGCAGAAGTTGGTCCAGATGGTGCTGTGTGGGTAGCAGATTGGTATAGCTATATCATTCAGCATAATCCAGTTCCGGAAGGCTATGACAATGGTTTTGGTAATGCTTACCAAACTGATCTACGCGATTTTACCCATGGAAGAATATATAGGGTATCCTACAACAATGCTCCTAAATACACTCCATTGACACTTTCTGAAAAAAATGTAGATGGATTACTAGCTGCATTGAAAAATGATAATATGTTTTGGCGTATGCACGCTCAACGTATGTTGGTGGAACGTGGGAATAAAGATGTGGTTGGCAAGTTGATTGATATGTTGAAAGACTATTCTCTAGATGAAATCGGAATCAATGCACCAGCAATTCATGCACTATGGACGTTGAAAGGGCTAAATGCCTTAGATGCATCAACACTAGATATTGCACTAAAACATCCATCTGCTGATGTTAGAAAAAATGCAATTAAAACAATGGAATTCACGACTGCATCAGTAAATAAAATCATTGAACTAAATCTGTTAAATGATAAAGATCCATTAGTTGTAATGAATTCACTTCTCGTGTTTTCTAAATCCCCGCTAACTGAGGCTGCTGAAAAGATAGTGATGGAGAAATTAAACAGCACAAAAGATGCAGACGACAGATGGCTTCCGGATGCATTTGCATGCGTACTTACAGCAAATGGCGGAAAGTTAATGAAGAAACAACTCGAAATCCAAATCGAAAAAGCAGCTACAAAACCTATGTCACATGAAACCATGTCTCATGATCATATGAACATGGCGAAAAAAACTGAACCCGCTAAAGTTGAAAAAAAATCAGAAGGCATTGATCTCGTAGTAAGCAATATCAAAGTTGTACCTAATAATCCTGCTGTTAGAGAAAGAATTTATGTAACAGTAGAAGTTAAAAATCAAGGTGCTAAAGACCTTGCTAAAGATGTCTTCATCCCATTAAATATTCGATTCGAAGGAATGGGAAGTAAAATTGATCAATATAGCAGAAACTTCAAAGAGGGAGTAAAAGCGGGTGAAACAGTTTCTATCAGCCAAACGCTCAACGGTCCTTGGGTCGGAAACATTAGTTTTTCAACCGATATCGTAGGTGATTATAATGTTTACATCGATATTGATAAAACAAATGAAATAACAGAGAGCAACAAAAACAACAACTTTGCTAGCAAGCAAATCAGTTTCCTTCTACCACCAGATATGCAATCATTCTCTATGGAAAGGGCAATCAGAAGCTATGCCTCTGTAGCTCCAGTTGATTCATTGGTAGCATTGATTAAAAAATCTCAATCACTAGATAACGAAGGAAAAAATACTGTTATAAAAGCAATTTCGAATGGATGGAACTATGAAGTAAAAAATAGTAAGTTAAATGCTGCAGATAAAGCATTCTTGGCAAGTTTAAATAACAGTCAAAATGAACGGCTAACAAAAATTCTAACAGCTTGGAATGTTATAGCTCCAGCAACGCCAGCATTGGATTTGAAAAAGGTAGTCATCAGAACAATCAAAGAAGCTATGAAATTTGATAAAAAAGAATTCACGGTAAAAGCTGGGCAAACAGTTGAAATTACGTTTGAAAATCCTGATGCGATGCAACATAATTTCGTCATTGTAAAACCTAAGATGCTATCCAAAGTTGGACAGGCGGGTGATAAAATGATCAAGGACCCAAAAGGATCTGAGAAAAATTTTGTTCCCACAATGCCAGAAGTTTTATTCTCTTCAACACTTGTTAATCCAGGACAAACATATAAGCTAACATTCAAAGCACCTGCAGTTGTTGGAGACTATCCATATTTATGTAGTTTCCCTGGGCATTGGACGCTCATGAATGGTATTATGAAAGTGACTAAATAATCAAACTCTAGGTTAAAAACATACGATTTAACCCCTTGCATAGTGCAAGGGGTTTTTTTATGGAAATAATATACCTAAACGCTATTCATTCTATTTTCCTTAACAAGGATATTTCTAACTTTGAATTAATACAATAAAAACATGATGAAACATATTATATTGATCTTATCCTCACTTTTTGTGTTGAATTTATCACAAGCTCAGAGTTTAAAAGGGTTACTCAATAAAGCAAAAGATGCAGTATCTGGCAAAGGAAGTGGATTAGGGAATGATGATATCATTAGTGGGCTCAAAGAAGCCCTTTCCATTGGAGCTGAAAAAGGAACAGCAATTTTATCAAAAGAAGATGGGTTTTTCAAAAATGAGGCCTTGAAAATTATGATGCCTTCAGAAGCACAAAAAGTAGAAAAAACATTAAGAAGTTTTGGCTTAGGTAAGCAAGTAGACGACGCGATACTCACTATGAATAGAGGGGCAGAAGACGCGGTTAAACAAGCAGCACCTATTTTCATTAGCGCCATAAAAGACATGTCTGTTCAAGATGCCCTAGGACTGCTTAACGGGCAAGACACAGCAGCTACAGGTTACCTAAGAAATAAGACTACAGCTCAGTTAACTAGTGCGTTCAAACCAATCATAGAAGCATCACTCGAAAAAGTAGGGGCAACAAAATATTGGTCAACTGCTATGAATTCATACAATAAATTTAGCCCACAAAAAATAAATCCAGACCTCACGGGATACGTCACCGAAAGAGCATTGCAAGGTATCTTCTATCAAATTGCGATTGAAGAAAAAAGCATTAGGCATGATCCTGTTGCACGAGTAACAGATATTCTCAAAAAAGTATTTACCAAGTAGTCCAATTTTTTCAATGTGTTAAAAGGTGAATTGATTTACAGAATGATGTAAATTGACACTATTATTCACCTAATTAACGCCTCATGAATCGTCGGCATTTTATTCAACAAATTTCTGTTGCAGTCCTTTTAGTAAATGGAAAATCAGTTTTTGCAGATGACTTAAGTGAATTTGAAAACAAAAAATTAGCCCTGCGATTTGTTATTGCTTCTGATGGACATTTCGGCCAGCCCGATACGCTATACAAAGAATTTTACGATACCGCAGTTGACCATATTAACCAAATACATAAATTAAAATCATTTGATTTTGGTGTTATGAATGGTGATATCATTCACGACAATATCGAGTTTTTAGGAGATGCCAAAAAATCACTCGATAATTTTAAATTCCCTTATTATGTAACGAAAGGAAATCATGATATTGCTAGTCCTGAACTTTGGGAAAAAACCTGGGGATTACCTCTGAACTATGACATAGTTATTAAAAATAATGTGCTCTTATTTGGCAATACATCAAATGAAAAAGGAGAATACCTTAGTCCAGATATTACATGGCTATCTCAAAAATTAAAACAATATGAAAAATCAGAAAATATATTTCTCTTCTTCCATATTCCTCCAATCAATTGGACCCCACATGCGGTAAATTCTATGGAGTTTCAAGATCTAGTTAAACAATATAAAAATATCAAAGCAGTTTTCCATGGTCATGAGCATGATCATGACAATGTAAAGTGGCAAGATAATATTCCATATTTATTTGATAGTCATATAGGAGGAAGTTGGGGGACAGATTACAAAGGGTACCGTATTGTAGAACTTTATAAAGATGGTTCAATGCTAACTTATATAATGAATCCAACTGAAAAAATAAATGAGTTATCCATCTAAGTTAGTTTAGGCAATAGAATTGTTCAATTCATTACTTTGTCATATAAACAAAGCTAATATTATTAAATGAATTCGGCTTCCCCTCAACAGCATCAGAAATAGAACCAACTACTTCCCCAACCGCATTGATATCAAATTGTATTTTACGCCAACTATATTGACCTTTTTGATAATCAAATGTAGTACCATCATCGTCGTATAACATATATGTACTTGGCTTCTTTCCGTAGTATCGAATTTCCAAGTTTACCTGCTGACCAGGTTTGGGTGAATGAAGCATGGCTGGCATCATTGGAATAATACCGCCATCTTTTACAAAGACTGGTATCTTAGATAAACCTGGTTGAACAGTAATCACTTCTCCATTACCTACATATTCTCCAGTATAAAAATCATACCAATTCCCTTTAGGAAGAACAACAGAACGAATACTTTCTCCAGTAAACATTGGCGCAACAAGTAAGTTCTCGCCCGCCATATATTGATCCTTCATATCCCCATGAGTTGCCTCTGCATATTTCAATGCCTTGGTCTCTTTAGTATCTAAGGATTGCATAAACCCATTTTCTAAATTCATAGCCCTAAAAGGAGGAGTTCCTTCAAAATGATACTTTGCAAACTCCGAATACCAATAAGGCATCATTTTCATGCGCAACAAAGCAAACTCTTTTACATAGTCGTCCACATCTACAAATGTCCAGGGTTTTGTACCATCAGACCAAGCATTGATCATAGCAAATGCAGAAAATACATTAGACTGAAATCTTCTAAGCCACTCTTCCGATGATTCTGATGACCTTACTTCTGGCGTCCATAAAACCCCCGCAAAACTACTGTTGATTAAGGCTGTGACGAAGTTCTTATGATCATAGTAATCGTTATAGATTACATAAGGAAAAGAAACACCTCCTGCATTAGAAGCACGAATTAATCCATAGGTTCTTTTATTCATTTTTTGAAATATATCAAACGAATAACGCTGGCACATGAGTCCATAAGTTTGCCTCATCTGCTCAGCACTAATGCCCGATGGGAAAGTAGCTACATCTGGCCACACCCAATTATCAAATCCGTCAACTTCATCAATCTTATAGCCACTTACACCAATCTCCAATTGATTCTTTTTCAAGTGATCAAAGAAAATAGTACGCGCTTTCGGAATAGTAAAATCAACTATGGTTCCTAGCCATACTGTATGTGAACTGGTAAAGGGTTTTATCTCTTTATAAAAAGGTGCGCTTGGCGACACATAAGGATTCATCCATAAATTTAATCGCACACCTTTGTCTAACATACGATGTGCAAATGAAGCGGGATCAGGAAACCGAGAATGATCCCATGAAAATGAACCTGGATAAGATTTACTTTGCCACCCTGGTTCTAGTCCAAGGATATCCAAAGGATATCCCTTTTCTTCAAAAAGCTTAACCTCATTCTCTGCATCTTCAGATGTATATAATGTTTTAATCCGTTGTGTAAAACCCAATCCCCATCTTGGTGGTAAACACCCACCTCCATTGAATAAATTGAATCGCTGAACAGCCTCTAAGGGTTGTGAACCCCCAAAAACATACAAATCAACTCCTGCAGCCGGCACTAACATTTCAACGGCGTCTGAGTAAGGAGCAGCTGACCAGTTGGGGTCTAGATTGCGATCCCTAGGTTCGGGAAACTCCGGACTATCTTTTCGAACTGCTGTTCCAGCCCACACTTTTATATAACGAGCAGAATTAATGAAGACTCCATATCCCTTTGAAGAAACATAGAACGGTGTTGGCGAATGCGTTCGACCATTATCTATTCCCCCATAATGATCTACATGAAGCTCCATTATATTTCCTCGCTGCAAAACTTTTTGAAAATTTAAACCGAACCCAAAAAGTTGCTCACCCACTTCAAGTGGAAAACGCAAATAAGTTTTGCCATCAACCACTTTCATGTCAATATCAGTTTTTTTCATCGGGAAAGGTGACCTCCCCAATTTATCAAGTGCCTCTTTGTTTGGAGTAACATCAGCTACACTGAGTAAATTGAATGATTCAGGTTTACCAATAGATGCCTTCCAAACTCCAGGATAAGCTTCTACCCATTTAACCTCTTGAGAGTGCGTTACAACAAAGAGTACTGAAAAAATAAAAGATAAAATATGCCTTTTGTATAGTTGCATAAACTTTATTTGTAGTTGACTTAAATTTCTGTGCTGCTTAAGTTAAGTAAGTTAATAAATTCATCCCAATGGTAGTCTTGTGAGACGTAGTTTACCTTCAGTAAAGCAAATTAATTCAACTTTGATGCTTAAGTTTGCAGCATACTCACTATTAAATTAGATTTTTATAATTAGCTAAATACCATATCATGAAATATATTGTTTTTATTCTCTTTTCTACACTACTATTCACTTATGCAAATTCTCAAGATGTGGTTGCAGTAGAACCATCTCCAGCTGCAACATTTAAGTTGTATAATCCATACGAAAATGTAGACTCAGCATTGAAGGTTGTAATTTCCAAAGCAAAAAAAGAAGGTAAACATGTTTTTGTTCAAATTGGAGGAAACTGGTGTGGGTGGTGCAAGTTATTCAATGAATTCGTTACAAAAGATGCCCAGCTCGATTCAGCCATACAGGC
>CANKGM010000102.1 GCA_947481355.1 Chitinophagaceae bacterium | reverse complement strand
TTCTGTTTTCAATTTGATGATTTCTGTTTTTTTATCCAGAAAATCTATGCCGATATAGGCATCCTTTTGAAATAAACGCATCTTCCTCATTTTTTTCATTGAAATACGGGAAGAAGTTAAATTGGCAACGCAGCCATTGTGAAATTCAATTCTTACGTTTGCAATATCAGGAGTATCTGTCATCACAGAAACTCCACTCGCTGATATGTGTTTGATATCACTTTTTACAATTTGCAGAACAATATCAATGTCATGTATCATTAAATCTAGTATAACACTGACTTCAGTTCCTCTAGGATTAAATTGAGCAAGTCGATGAACCTCTATAAACATAGGGTTTAATGTGTGCCCATTTAAAGCGATAAAGGCAGGGTTAAAACGTTCTACATGTCCAACTTGAAATTTTATTTTAGCCTCATTGACTAGCTTTAAAAGCTTTCTCGCTTCATCCATGTCGTTTGCCATGGGTTTTTCTACAAAAACGTGTTTGCTATTTCTGATTAATTTTTCACACACCGAGAAATGATATTGGGTAGGAGTAACTACGTCTCCAGCATCAATCAGCTCAATCAATTCATCAAGATTGTTGTAGTGAGGTATTCCAAATTCTGTTGAAACTGCTGCAGCAGTCTCTTCATTCGGGTCGTGAAATCCTACAATTTCTATTCCCTCAATTTCTTTCCAGTTGCCAATATGAAATTTGCCTAAATGTCCTGCCCCTATAATGCCAATCTTTAGCATAATGTGTGTATTAACTCAAATTTAAACAATTATTCGTTAGCAGTTCTAGGTTAGATTCGAGTTTTTGACTTCTAGTCCACTTTATATCTTGGTTTATTTAATTCGATTTGAAAATCATTGCTCTCCCTATTTTGATGTTCGCTGAAATAATATCACTTTTGCTGAACTAACATACTGCCTCAATGAGAAAAATTATTATTGCCATAGATGGTTGGTCTTCTTGCGGAAAGAGTACAATGGCTCGTCAATTAGCTAGTAAATTGAATTATATATTCATTGATTCCGGAGCGATGTATAGAGCTATTACGCTTTTCTTTAATAGAAATGGAATCGACTTAGATAAGACAGATGATGTCAAAAAAGCACTTACACAGATCAACCTCGAGTTTGTTTTTAATGATGAAAATGGCAATACCGAAATCTGTTTAAATCATGAAAATGTTGAAACCCTTATCAGAAATTTTGATGTCGCATCTAAAGTAAGTGAAGTAGCATCAAATAGCTTAGTAAGAGAATTTGCTGTGGCTCAACAACAAAAAATTGGTGTAAGTAAAGGTATTGTAATGGATGGACGTGATATAGGAACTACTGTTTTCCCCAATGCAGAGTTGAAGATATTTGTTACCGCAGATATAAAAACAAGAGTCTTGAGACGCCATAAAGAACTTATCTTGAAAAATCCTGAAATTACCATGGATGAAGTGCAGCAAAATTTAGAGGCAAGGGACTACATGGATTCGAATAGAGACATTTCACCGCTTCGACAAGCTGCTGATGCTAAGTTATTGGACAATACTAATTTAACACCAACCGAACAGTTGGAGATGGTATTAGGTTGGGCCACGGCTAAAATTAATGGATAATTAGTTCCAAGCGGATTTCACTTCATTCATCGTCTTAGCCCCCTTGAAAAAAGTAGCTATTTTTTCAATTACAGCTTCAACTATAGCATCTGGGCAAGAGGCTCCACTCGTTATCAGAATTCTGGTCTTTCCTGTTTGTGGTAAGTAGTTATGTTGAATGTATTCTTGCTTAGATTTCCAATTAAACCCTTTTACATCTTGGTCAGAAAGTAGGTCCTCTTCAGATTGTATAAAATAAGTAGGTAGCTCATGTTCACAAAGCTCAACCAAATGAGAACTATTGCTGCTTTTTCTTCCCCCAATTACAATGGCTAAATCAGCGGTATGATTTAGTAAATTTCTTACTGCAGTTTGATTATCATTTGTTGCATAACAAAGTGTATCCCTAGTGTCGGCAAAGTGTGTTGATATTTCACTCGGACCTAGATTGTACTTCTTTATCATTATTGATTTTAAATAATCTGCAATCTCTTGAGTGTCGGTAGCAAGCATGGTCGTTTGATTGACGACGCCAAATTTAGCTAAATCTCTATGTAAATTGAATCCTTCAGACATCCTACCAGTGAAGTAAGTATAAAAGTCAGTTTCGCTTTTATTGCCAAGTATGAATTCGCCTAACATAATGGCTTCATCCATATCATTTAATACTAGGGTAGGTGTATGAGACTGACTATGTGAAAAAGTAGCCTTAGTTTCTTCATGACTTGGTTTACCATGTACTACAATGCTATATCCCTTTTCAGCAATTTGTTCTGCTCTATTCCAAACTTTCTCTACAAATGGGCAAGTTGTGTTATACTTTTCGATTTGTATACCAATTAACTTTAATGTATTCTCAATGGGGATGGTCGTCCCAAAAGCAGGAATCATCACAATGTCTTCAGCTGTTAATGATTCAAAAGGAATTAATTGATTGCCATTTGTATCCATTAAAAACTGAACACCTCGTTGAGTGAGGTCATCGTTTACAAATGGGTTATGTATCATTTCACTTAACAAGAAAATCCGCTTACCAGGATTTTCTTCTACTGTTTTAAATGCAATTTCAATAGCATTTTCTACACCATAGCAAAAACCAAAATGCCGAGCTAGGTAAATCTCAAAAACTCCAAAATCAAGAATGGAAGGGGTGAAGTCCTTTTTTTGTTTGTCAGCTTCTCTTCTGTTTTTCTTGATAGAGCTAATAAGCTGACTTCGATATATGGTTGGAATTGAAAATTGTTTCATGATGTTTAATCAAGTCAAAGATACAATATCCATAAACATTTTATTCATCCGTTTTGTTCATCTCAACTCGCTATTCCTTGTTTTTTCGAGGCCATTTCTTATCTTCCAATCATGAAAAACGACTTTCATCAAGTGTCTTGGATAACCTCCACAAATGTTTATGAGGTCAACCTTAGGCAATATACTCAAGCAGGAACGTTGGCTTCTTTTTCAACTCATTTACCGCGATTACATGATATGGGTGTAGAGGTTTTATGGTTTATGCCCATAACACCAATAAGCTATAAAAATCGTAAAGGTCAACTCGGTAGTTATTATGCTTGTTCAAGTTATGTAAAGTTTAACCCTGAATTTGGATTGATCGATGAATTCAAAGAGCTTGTTAAGGCAGCACATCAACTCGGCATGAAAGTAATTATTGATTGGGTAGCAAATCATACTGGATGTGATCATGAATGGACTATTTCCTTTCCTTCATTTTATAAGCTAAATGAACATGGAAATTTTTATGACGCGCATGGTTGGGATGATGTAATCGATCTAGATTATGATAGCCCTCAAATGCGACTTGAAATGATTAATGCAATGTCTTATTGGGTAGATCAGTTTGATATAGATGGGTTTAGATGTGATATGGCCATGTTAACGCCAGTTGATTTTTGGTATCAAGCAAGAACGCATTTAGATCAAAAGAAAGAGCTTTTTTGGTTAGCAGAATTAGATCCATTAGACAGTCCTTCTTATATGGAAGTATTTGATTCAGCCTATTCATGGAGATGGATGAATACTGCAAAATCAATGAAACAAGCAGGGGCTAGAGATATTTATTCACTTCGTAATGTACTTGAAGAATATAAACAAATACTACCTACTAAAACTGGATTAGCTTGGTTTACGAGCAACCATGATGAAAATAGTTGGAATGGAACGGAGTATGAAAAATATGGTGAAATGGCTATTCCACTCTCCGTTTTTTCTGCATTATGGAAAGGCATTCCACTGCTATACAGTGGTCAAGAGATTCCTAATCTTAAGAGATTGGCTTTTTTTGATAAGGATCAATTAGAATGGAATAACGTTGTGTCTCTTCATGAATTTTATAAAGCGTTATTCAATTTCCGAAAAAAAAGTGCGGCTTTTAAAGGAGACTTATCAGATGTTTTTTGCCTTCATGTTCATAATAGTGTTTCTCACCACGTATTGAGTTTTAAACGAATAAATAAATTCACTACAATTTATGTGGTAATTAATTTTTCAGAGTATACGCTTAGTAATGTTGAATGTGGATTTACAGATTCAAACGGAATATTCTGCGAATTGTTTACCTCTATAGAACGAGAATTCAACGCATCTTTTCAATACATAGACCTTAAACCATGGGAATATCAAGTATGGTATCAATAAAAAAAGCGAACCAATTGATTCGCTTTTTTTATTGATTTTAATTTTTTTATTCTCCTATTTCAATTGGGTATTGATAAACTCCATCATAACCTGGATAGAATCCTTCAAGTGTAATTTGCTTTGGAGATTTTCCGAGTATGGCATTCAGTTCATCAATCGAATTTATTTCTTTTCCGTTAGCTTTTAAAATCACAAAGCCATCACGCATACGTGTTTGATCATCTATAATTCCAGAATTGATTTTTGTCACAACAACGCCGCCTTTAACCCTCATCTCAGTTGCTTTTTTCTTATCTAGGTTTTGAAGTTCCGCACCAAGCTTTTCGCTCAAACTATTTTTAACAATCTCGTAGCTACCCGTTTTATTTTTTAAGGTAACGTTTGTAGTGAGTTCCTTGCCGTTTCTTATATAGTTAACAGTAATTTTATCACCTGGTTTATATCCAGCAATCTGTTCAACCATTTCACTTCCTGTATTAACTTTTGTGCCATTGATTTTCGCAATGTAATCTCCAGTTTGAATTCCAGAATTAGCCATTGCACCATCTTTGGTTACTTCACGTACAAGTACACCTTGGCCTTCTTTGAAGCCTAATTTCGTTTTTTCTTCATCAGGGGCATTGTCAGGTAAATATGAAATGCCTAAGTAGGCACGCTGTACAGTCCCATACTGTAATAAGTCATTTATTATTTTCTTGACAATATTAACGGGTATAGCATAAGAATATCCAGCGTATGCGCCAGTAGGGGATGCAATAGCAGAAACGATGCCAACAAGCTCGCCATTTGTATTTACTAATGCCCCACCAGAATTTCCTTGGTTAACCGCTGCATCGGTTTGAATAAATGACTCAATAGGGCTATTGCTTTTTCTTGAGTTCAATCCCAGTGATCTTGCCTTAGCACTTATGATACCTGCAGTTACCGTAGTCTCTAGGTTTAATGGATAGCCCACCGCTAGAACCCATTGTCCCAATTTCACATTATCAGAGTTGCCGTATAGGAGAAACGGAAGGGCTTTAGCCTCTACTTTAATTAGAGCTAAATCACTACTTGGATCAGCCCCTACAACTTTTGCTTTGTATTGCTTTTTGTTATTTAGTGTTACCATCACCTCAGTAGCTTCATCAATTACATGGTTGTTGGTCACTATGTATCCATCTTCACTTATTATTACGCCAGAGCCACTTGCTCGTTGAGGCATTGACCTCATTTGTGGGCCATTAAAAAAGTCATCAAAAAAATCCTCTCCAAACATATCCCCAAATGGATTCTTTTTAGTTTTTGGCAAATTGTTGCTGGCCTGACTGTTCCCAATTACTGTAGTAATATGTACTATTGCAGGAACTGAAGCCTGAGAGGCAGCTTGAAAGTCAACAGGCTGACCCGGAATATTGTTGTTGCTGTCGAAAAATCCTGCATAGGTGGCAGGTAGTTTACCAATGTTTTCTTGAATTCGGTTTGGTTTTCTGATAAATGAATCATAACCAAACATAGCCACTGTGGTGGTCACTGTACTAATTAGAACAACCGATAATGTTTGCTTTAGGTTCATGATATTTATTTTTAGAAGTGAGTACAATTTTTATGCCTAAGACAAGTGCAATTAACTAAACATGTCTGAATTTCATATTACCTGCCAACCTATTTAACAATTCCTTATGCGATAGGTTGATTTTCAAGGTAAAGAAAATCAGATTTGTCTTAAAGATGCTGAAAAAATGACATAGTATCTATGCCATCCGCATAGTCTCTGATACTGGGCATTTGGGATTCACCCCAAGGGGTAAATGTTCTGCCTACAATGCATTGTATTTTGTCTTTTTCCAAATGGTCAATGATTTGTTTTTTTGAGCTATAAAATTGGTAATGTAGCTGTCCAATAGGAGAAAATGGACTTGAATCCTGAATCAAAACTATTGAATCATTGCTCATGTAATATTGGTTATTCATAATAGCAATGGTTAACTGATAATCAAAATTATTCATGTATTTAGCATGATCTCTATAGTGGTCATATTTTCTTAATACATTTAGTAGTGGAATAAAATCGTATCCTTCTGGAACATAAACCTGTGTTACGTTTCTACATCCTAAGCCAAAATACAGTTGAATATCATCTGCTAGTAGGTTTAGCTCTTCTGTGGTTTCATTTCCATCCAAAACGGCAACAGAGGTTTTGTTTTTCCTTATTATATGAGGGTATTTTTCGAAGTAATATTCAAAGTATCGGGCACTATTATCTGATCCTGTTGCGATATAGGCATCACATCCTTTTAGCATTTCCTCAAATTGGAAATAGTTATTTATCTCGGGGTATTCTAAAGACGCCATTTCAATTAAGTGTTTAATCAAATATGGGTCTTTGGAAGAAAACTTTATTTTTAATTTATGGCCAAAAAGAAACCCACAGACAATATCATGAAATCCAACATAGGGGATGTTCCCTGCCATTATTAACCCAACAGTTTTCGGATTATCCTGTATTTGTGGCGTTTGGTATTGTTGAGCAAAATCTTCAAGGATTTGCTCCTTTAGCATTGAATTCGCAATATTATCTCCTGCTTTTTTTGTGTATTCAGGGATGAACCACCTGTTGTGTTCATAGGCTCGCTGACTAACGCTAGTTAAGGTATCACTATTCCCTAGTAAGTACCTTCCAATATGGACTAATGCAGAAATTCGGGTTTCTAAATTCATTTTTAATTTTTCAAATCAATAAAGTATCTTTATGAGATAGATCTAAACGCAAAAATAGATCCAATTTCAACCCAAAAAAATTGAATTATTATGGCGATCAAAATTACTGATGAATGTATTAACTGCGGAGCTTGTGAACCCGAGTGTCCAAACAACGCTATTTATGAAGGCGGGGTAGAGTGGGCTATTGCTGATGGTACAAGTGTAAAAGGTGCTTTTACCCTTTTGGACGGTTCTAGCTTGGATGCAAATCACAAGAATGCACCAGTTTCAAATGATACGTATTACATCACTC
>CANKGM010000101.1 GCA_947481355.1 Chitinophagaceae bacterium | reverse complement strand
GATCCATCCTTAATAAGAGATTATCTATCATATGATCTATCAAGAAGTATTGGCAATTATGCAGCCCGAGGGAAATATTGCGAGGTAATTGTAAATGGAGAATATAGAGGTCTATACATTTTCATGGAAAAAATAAAAATTGACAAAGAACGTGTCAATATAGAAAAAATGGATCAAGCTGATAATAGTGGACTGAAGCTTACTGGAGGATATATTGTAAAAGCAGATAAAACAAATGGAGATCCCGTAGCATGGGAAATGGAAAATAACAACGGAGGATACGTCCAATATATTCATGACAATCCTAAACCAGAATTCATCAATTCTATACAAAGCACTTACATCAAATCAATATTTGATCGATTCAAGGATGATATGATAGCTCGAAACGAATCCATAAAAGATGGCTACCCATCTGATATAGATATACCGAGTTTTATCGACTACATGATTATTAATGAAATATCATCTAATGTTGATGCATATCAAATAAGTA
This sequence comes from Chitinophagaceae bacterium, assembly GCA_947481355.1. Classification (GTDB taxonomy): domain Bacteria; phylum Bacteroidota; class Bacteroidia; order Chitinophagales; family Chitinophagaceae; genus Pollutibacter. The sequence continues at coordinate 6,833 of CANKGM010000101.1, read as the reverse complement.
CCTACTTCCATAAAGACAGAGGAGGAAAATTAAAAGCTGGTCCAGTATGGGATTTTAATCTTAGCTATGGGAATGACCTTTTTTTCTGGGGCTACAATAGAAGCTTCACTAATGTTTGGCAATTTGATAATGGCGATAATACAGGATCACGATTTTGGAATGACCTCTATAAAAATCAAACTTATAAATGCCATCTTGCAAAACGATGGAAACAAGTAAGCCAACCCGATAATCCATTGAATTATACATCAATTTCTAAAAAAATAGACTCCATTACTTTAGAAATTAATGAAGCCGCAACACGAGAACAAAATAAGTGGTATTCAGTTGGCAATTTTCAATCAAACGTGAATGATATAAAAACATGGCTTCAACAAAGGATTGAATGGATGAACACAACAATAGGAAACGATGATGGCTGCCCAACGCCTATAGCACCCCCATTGGTTATTTCCAAAATCCATTATAATCCATTGGAAAATTATGGATACACTAGCGAGAAACTTGAATTCACTGAAATAACAAACAATAGTAATCTAAAAGTTGACATGTCAGGGCTCTACTTTAGTGAACCCGGCTTTAACTTTCAATTTCCAATTAATTCTACAATAGACCCACTTCAAAAAATATACTTATGTAGCGACTCTGTGGCATTTAAAAAAATATATGGCATAACTCCATTGGGGCAATTCGGAAGAAATCTATCAAATAAGTCACAAAAGTTGGTTCTGTCAGATGCATGGGGAAACACCATAGATGAAGTAGAATATAAAGATGAAGCTCCGTGGCCATTAGAAGCAGACGGAAAAGGGTCTTTCCTAGAATTAATAAACCTCTCCTTTGACAATAGTCTTGCCTCAAGTTGGATTGCAAAAGACTCTGCATTTCAACAAGTTCAAATCATAACAAGTATGTCAATATTTCCAAATCCATTTGTAAATCAGTTAAATATAAAAAACGGAAATGATTACCCACTAGAGCTAAGTATATTTAATGCAACAGGGCAACTTATCGAACAAATAAAGAATGTAGCTGCAAGTCAAGAAATTCAACTTGGAAGCAGATATAAATCAGGAATCTACATTATAGTAGCAACTGGAAATGGAGAGAAGATAATTAGAAAAGTCCTCAAATCATAAGCAGTCAACTAAACTTACAACACACAAAATGAAAAAATATATTACAATCATCATAATCACAACAGTGATTATGTGCGAGTCAACATTATCTCAAACAATAGATAAATTATCTCTAAAAGAGGTCACTATTGAAACTTCGATTTCTGGAAAACTTCATGGAACACTAACCATGCCAGAAAAGAAAAAGAAAAAAACACCTATTGCCTTAATTATTGCAGGATCTGGACCAACTGATAGAGATGGCAATAATTCAATGATGAAAAATAATTCTCTAAGGTTATTAGCAGAACAATTGGCATTAAACGGTATAGGATCAGTTCGATATGACAAACGAGGGGTTGCGGGAAGTATTTCAGCAGCTAGATCTGAATCTGAATTACGATTTGAAAATTACATAAGCGATGCAAAAGACTGGATTAATTGGATCAAAATTAATAACCCCCACAGCAAAATAATTGTAATAGGACATAGTGAAGGATCACTCATTGGTATGATCGCAGCAACTGAAACTGCAGATGCATTTATTTCGATAGCTGGTGCTGGACGAGCTATTGATATTGTACTTAAAGAACAGCTAGGCAGTCAGCCTAAAATGATTAAGGATATCAGCTTTCAAATTATAGACAGTTTGAAAATCGGAAAAACGAAAGATAGCATTAATCCAATTTTGTTTTCATTATTCAGGCCAAGTGTGCAACCCTATCTCATATCTTGGTTTAAATATGACCCACAAATTCAAATAAAAAACCTTCATAAACCATCACTAATAATACAAGGGAATAACGACATTCAAGTTACGACTGAAGATGCGAACCTATTATACAATGCAAACCCCAAAAATAAATTAATCATAATAGACAAGATGAATCACATCTTCAAACTCGTTGAGGGGGATAGAAAAGCAAATGTTGATACATACAATAATCCAAGCTTACCAATAGCGCCATTACTAATAGAAAATATTGTAAAATTCATCTTGTCAAAAAATGTTATGCATTAGTCAATAGATAAGAAGCAATGAATAGGCTTCAAATACAAATCTTATTCTTACATTCAAGTACAAATAAATGTTATGCAAGACTTACACCTTCATCATGAGGCACATTTGCAAAGTAGTGACCTATTAACAGATATAGTCATCGGCATGAGCGATGGCCTAACTGTTCCATTCGCATTAGCGGCCGGACTAAGTGGCGCTGTTCATGGAGATGTTAGCCTTATATGGATTGCCGGTATCGCTGAAATTTCAGCAGGATCAATTGCTATGGGTCTAGGAGGCTACCTAGCTGGTCGAACAGAACAAGATCACTACGAAAGTGAATTAAAAAAAGAATATTGGGAACTAACACATAAAAGAAAAGACGAAATCTGGGAAGTGAAAAAAGTATTCCTCGATTGGGGATTAAGTGAAGCAACCGCTGAAGAAGCAACACAAGAAATTATAAAAGACGATAAGCGATGGGTTGACTTTATGATGAAATACGAATTAGGACTAGAAGAGCCTGATCCTAAAAGAGCATCACGAAGTGCATTCAACATTGGACTAAGCTATATCGTTGGCGGACTTATCCCGTTGATTCCTTATTTTTTTGTAAGCGATGCAATCAGCGGATTAAAATTATCTGCTATAATAACCCTAGCCTGTCTATTTATATTCGGATTTTTCAAAAGCAAAATCACAGGAATAAATCCTTGGACAGGTGGACTAAAAGTAATGATGATTGGTGCATTAGCTGCAGGAGCCGCATTTGCCATTGCAAAATTAATTGAAGGTGGTCATGCTTAAGCCCAACCAATATTATAAATTAAGATATAAACAATGCCAATTAAATACCATAAACTTATTCATGTGAAACAGTTTCTAATCATCTTGTTGAGTTACTGTATAGTTGCCTGCAATAATTCTATTGACAATGCTGAAAAGACCAAAAACGACAGTATAATTGAAGCAGAAAAGCATCAACCAGAAAATGCTCTTAAAGGATTAGTTGTTACAGATCAACTAGAAATAAAAAAGTTCGCTACTGAACCAATGCTCCAAAATCCCACAAACATTGATGTAGATGAGAGAGGAAGAGTTTGGGTAACAGAAGCATATAATTATCGTCCAGCAATAACTGGAAACCCAACTAATCCGAAAGGTGATCGAATCATGATATTAGAAGATATAGATGGTGATGGAAATGCAGATACCTCAAAAATATTTTACCAAGACTCTTCATTAAATGCTCCATTGGGAATTTGTGTTTTGGGAAACAAAGTCATCGTTTCTCAAAGTCCATACATTTGGGCACTCTATGATGACAACAAAGATGATAAAGCAGATAGAAAGGAAATCATGTTTAGTGGTATCGGAGGCGAGCAACATGACCATGGTGCACATGCGATTACTTTTGGCGCAGATGGAAAACTATACTTTAATGTTGGAAACGAAGGCCACACTCTAAAAGACAAAAACGGAAAAGATATTTTAGATCAAGATGGTGATGTAATAGGACCAAAAAAATACAAACAGGGAATGGTCTTTAGGTCTAATACCGATGGATCTCATGTTGAATGCCTTGGTAACAATTTTAGAAATCCATTTGAAGTAGCAGTGGATAGTTATGGAACACTTTGGCAAAGTGATAATGATGATGATGGGAATCAAGGAACTCGAATTAATTATGTTATGCCATATGGAAACTATGGATACACTGATGAAATCACAGGAGAAGGATGGGATGCAAACAGAATTAATATCGAAGATTCAATCCCACTAAGACATTGGCATCTTAATGACCCTGGTGAAATCCCGAATCTATTGCAAACAGGGGCTGGCTCACCAACGGGAATGACTATTTATGAGGGAGACCTTTTACCAAAAGAATTTCAAGGACAAATGATTCATTGTGATGCTGGTCCTAACGTAGTGCGGGCTTATCCTGTTAGCAAAAAAGGAGCTGGCTATACTGCTAGTATAATAAATCTTGTAGAAGGCAAAGAAGATAAATGGTTCAGGCCATCAGATGTTTGTGTCGCCCCAGACGGTTCATTGATTATAGCCGATTGGTATGACCCAGGTGTAGGCGGCCATCAGGCTGGCGATCAAGTTCGGGGAAGGATATACCGTCTTGCACCAAAAGAAACAGCTTATAAAATAAAATCAGAAAACTACGCGACTCCTGAAGGCGCAATACAAGCTTTATGTAATCCAAATTTATCTACTCGATATCATGCATACAATGTACTGATTGAAATGGGTGCAACTGCTGTTCCTGCATTGGAAAAAACATGGGCAACATCAGATAATCCACGTTTTAAAGCGAGAGCATTTTGGGTACTCGTTGGAATCAACCAAAATGAAAAATCAAATTACATTAAGCAGGCCATAACAAATGAAAACTCAGATATACGCATTCTAGGAATTCGGGCTGCAAAAGAGCTAGGGGAAGATTTAATTCCAATCATTCGTCAGCTATCCAAGGATCAGGACATGCAAGTTAAAAGAGAATGCGCAATAGCACTAAGGCGTCTTAAATCAAACGAGGCCGCTACCCTATGGGCAGATCTTGCAACTGAATATACTGGAGATGATCGATGGTATCTTGAAGCACTTGGTATTGGAGCAGATAAACAATGGGATAGTTTTTTACCAGCCTACTTAAGTAAAATAAATAGTTCATTAGATCATGCTGGCGCGAAAGATATTATTTGGCGTGCAAGAACAGATAAATCAATACCAATGCTAGCTAGCCTTGCATTCAATTCATCAACATCCCTTAAAGGTAGACTACACTATTTTAGAGCATTTGAGTTCAATAATGGATCATTGAAATATACATACCTACTAAAGATGCTTCATGATAGCAAAAATCAAGATGCCGAGCTAGATAAAACCATTCTGTATTGTCTCAATAAAGCATCGGTCTTACAATCAATAGATGCTCAAAAATCATTACAAACTGTTTTAAATAGTTCACTTGGCACACAAGAGTATATCGACCTTGTTAAAAAATTCGAGGTAAAAACAGAGAATGATAATTTATTGGCCCTAGCAATATCGAAAAGTAATGAAGATATAGGAAAAGAAGCTGCTGAAATTTTACTTAAAGTAAGTGGATCTAATTTGATTGACCCAATTTTCAAGGGAAATGATACATCAAAACAATATTCATTAATCAACTCATTGTCAAAAGTTGGAAGTAAACAATCTGTTGAGGTGCTAGAAAAAATAATGACTAGCAAAATTCTTCCCGAAGAATTGCGCAAGAATGCTGCACAACATATTGGGAAAAGTGACTTTGGCGAAACAAGGGTATTAATTTTATTAAAAAACAATAAAATACCTACGCTGATAAAAAAAGATGTAGTGAAAAGTGTTGAAGATTCATGGAGAAAGTCAGTTAGAGAAGAAGCTTTAAGTTACCTAGCAGATAACAATACTACTTCAAAAACCAGAAATGTCCCTACAATAGCCGAACTAAACTCATTTAAGCCAAACTCTTCACATGGGAAAGAGCTTTTCTTAACCAATTGCTCTTCTTGCCATATGATACATACAATTGGAAAAGATTTTGGTCCAAAACTTTCTGCAATAGGCTCAAAGCTTCCTACAGAAGGAATCCTCGAATCAATAATACACCCATCTTCAGGTATTGGATTCGGTTACGAAGGTTGGACAATTACACTAAAAGATGGATCAACAACAGCAGGAATTATTTCAGGTAAATCAGAGAATGAAATTACCATAAAATATCCTGGAGGTGTAAATGCAAAAATAAAAACGTCTGACATCAAGTCTAAGAAACAAATGGAAAAATCCATGATGCCTGAAGAACTATATCAAACTCTATCAAATCAGGAAATAGCAGATTTAATAAACTACTTATCAGAACAGAAAAAATAAGATACTACAACGCCCTGTTCAAAAAATCAATTAATGGCTTTGTGGCTTTATAATCATTAAGAATCCTGATCAATCCAGCATTGGATTGAAGATCACTATCTGAATAGCCACTGAACGTATAATATCCTTTCATTTTCAAATAGTCAATGGCTGGATTGGATTCTTCATATCCCTTTGGAATTCTTTTTAGCAGTTCAGGCGATTGAACACCTGCTGGGAATAGTTTCTTGAATTTCTTAGATTCAACAATTGCTTTCCATTCGTCAAATCCATAGTCAATCTCTTGACGAAACTTATATAAATCAGGTGGTAATGGCATATAGACTCCACCACCTGCAAATGAATTATTTCCAGGCTCTATTTGCAAATAATAAGCCGCCATAGGTGATTTCTTCCCACCAGCACTAATGAGTGCAAAAAAATTAGTTTTGTAGGGCGTTTTATTTTTTGAAAATCGGATATCTCTATTAATCCTCGAAATACACTTCTTTGCATCTAAGGAGGCATCTGCTATGCTAGAATCAAATTTTTCAATCCCCTTAATGACTTCATGCGTAAAGTCAATGAAATTATTTTTAGCCAACTCATAAGCAGTTCTGTTCAAATCAAACCATTGCTTGTTATTATTTTCCTTGAGTTTTTTTAAAAAGCTGAATGTTGAACGATCTAACATAAATGAAATATATGATGAACAATCAAAATAAAACTAACGCCAATCCCATAAAACAATATCCCAGCCGAAGCCTCCATATTCTAACTCATTAATTATTTGAAAGCCACTTTTCTGATGTGCCTTTAATGATCTC
>CANKGM010000100.1 GCA_947481355.1 Chitinophagaceae bacterium | reverse complement strand
GGTAGAAAAAAAAGGTAAATGCTGCTTGCCAATAAAAAAACTCCAATGGTGATATAACCCAACAAACCACTGAAATATTGCCGTAATTCTTTTTTAATTAATGTGAACATATGCAAGCTAGAAGATGAATACAACTTGTGAAAATAACTGAAAAAAACTGTTTAAAAACCATTTTAACAGAATGGAAGATAAATAATTTGCACTCAGTAGAAAAATGTGAAAATGAAAAGTGCAGTACGTCTATTCTTCTCGATTTTACTAATTGGAATTACACTTAGTGACTTTGCTCAAAAGCGTTGGGATGGAGAAGAGGGAGATGGACAATGGAACTCCCCCCGGAATTGGCTACCGGATGGAGTTCCATTACAGAACGACATAGTTATACTAAATAATGATATAGTAACAGTATCATACAATATAACTCTACCGTTAACGAATACAGCAGTAGAATTTCTTTCTCTACAAATCAATAGTTCAACCGAGCAACTGATTTCCCTAGAAATACCCGAGGGCAACTCTGGATCCCCTGCTATTATCTGCCAAAACATCACGATTGGCAAAAATGGGTGTTTAGTGAATAGTTCTGGAGCGCCAGCAGGAAATACTTTTTTACTTTCTGGATTTTTAAAAATTGAAGATGGTGGGAAATACATTCATAAAACGATTCGTGGAAACGCCTATTTAATATCAAAGTTGTCCGTGTCAACCGGATGCGAAAAGGGAATAGTAGAATTTGATGTACCAGGCAATGCTGGTTATACCTTATCACTTTCGGGAAAGCAATTTGGAAGTCTTCTGTTAAATTCGAGTAAGGCTGGTGGCAAAAAATCATATTCCGCAAGCGGAAGTGGTGACTTGAGCATTCACGGCGACCTCCTAACAGAAAAAGGGGCATCTTTAACTTCATCCCTTATTAGCAATATACATGTGCTTGGAAATATCATAAACCATGGGAATATTTTTTTTAACCCCATATCGAGTGGAATAGATGGCAGATCACTAGTTATTGAAGGGGATAGTACTTTTTTCTATTCAACTGGAACCTTTCAGCAAAATAGCAATTTTAAAAAAATCATAATCAACAGTTACTCTTCATTGAAATTAGCATCTCCCTTAACAATTACTAATGCCTCAACAAAATTTGAAATAAGCTCAAATGGGATTTTTAAACCAGATACCTCATATCTCATTGGTGGTTCCATTGTAGCAGATAGTTCCTCTATACTCTATATATCATCTAGTGATGGAATTTCGAATGAAAAGGGGATAGGGAATATTCAAAGTAACTCATATGTTTTTCACCCAAAAGCACGTTTTTTATTTGAATCAAGTGGGGATCAAAAAAATGGAAATGCTTTTCCAGAAACTTGTGCTTACCTCAAGATAAATAAACCCTTTGGAAACTTACTATTAAACAAATCCTTTCTTGTATCGGATAGTATTTCACTCAATAAAGGGAAAATCCTAAGCTCGAAAGAATTCACGATAACATTAACTGGCGCTTTTACCCAATCAATGCTAAACCCAATTGAATGGAAGGCTGGAAATGAAAATAGCTTTATTAGTGGGCCGTTGCACTATGTTTCAGATACATTGAACATATTAGAGTTTCCCATTGGCAAAAACAATCAGTTTTCGCCATTACGAATAACAAGAAATACTGATATACCTGTTACTTATTCAGTAGAATATTTTGACGGCCCCTCGAAAAATATGGACAGCACTAAAAAAATCCCACTACAAACTATCTCCAAAAAGGAATATTGGACAATCGAAAAAACCAGTACCATACCTGAACAAACAGCCAACGAAAAAATTTCATTATACAAACATTCAAATAGCTTATCTGAACTCACTCAATTTCCAGTTATTGCTTGGTATACGAATGATACAGGAAAATGGACAGCCATAAATCCTAGCTCTAATGGATTTACCGCAACATCAATTACTGGAACATCGTTTACGATAAAAAGCGGTGAATTCACATTTGGTGAAGTCAAAACAATTGCCCTACCTTATAACGACTTAACCCTTAGTTATACTTCACGATACCAGACTACTAACTTAACTTGGTACTATAGCAACGATAATGAAATAGATTTTTACCAAATTGAAGAAAGCTTAGATGGACAAAAATTTAAGCCAATTTATATCGAAGAATCAATAAACATCTTAAATAGAACCTCCTACCACTATGAATTTACTACGGACAAACTACACGATAAGTACTATAGGGTAAGTGCATTTAAAAATCAAACCAACATAGCGCAATCGAATATCATTCATATAGCAAATCGAAATACCGAAACATCACTTTATCCGAATCCTGCTTCAACAATATTATTTATCAATCCAACAAAAGACAAAGAGCTACTGACAAATATTTATATTGTTAGTCAACATGGACAACTCATTCAACCAAGATGGAAATGTAATAACGGGAGTTATGAAATTGATTTGACGACGATTAGCAAAGGAGCATATACCATTCTACTCTGCAAGAAGAATACCCTAGTTGAACGCAAACAATTTATTAAAGAATAAATGAGTCTATAGAACTGAAATTAAACAGAAAAGCTTTCTCCACATGCACAGGTTCTGCTGGCATTGGGATTCATAAAATGAAAGCCTTTGCCTTCCAGTCCGTCTGAATAATCAAGCGTAGTACTGAATAAATAAAGCACACTCTTTCGATCTGTAACTAGTTTCATGCCTTTGTCTTCAAAAATCTGATCTCCAGCTTTCACATCATTATCAAAATCCATTTTATAGGTCAGCCCCGAACATCCCCCACTCACAACACTAACGCGCACAAAAAAATCATCCCCCTTCCCTTCGGTAGTCAATAATTCAAGTACTTTCTGCTTTGCCCGTTCACTTATATAAATCCCATTCATCATAGTCGTTTCCATACCTTATTCGTTTACACTACAAAATTACACATTCCCGCTTATCCAATCGTGATTGTCAAATGAATTGTACATTTATATAAGAAGCAGCTGAAGTATTTCCCAAAGCCATGAATAGAATTATGCAAAAAATAGAACATATAGGCATAGCAGTCAACTCTTTAGAGAAATCAATCCCCCTGTTTGAGCAATTATTGGGAACGCTTTGTTATAAAACAGAATCCATAAAATCAGAAAATGTAAATACTGCTTTCTTCAAAACAGGAGATAGTAAGATTGAACTCATAGAAGGCTCAGCCGAGGGAAGTGTAATTCAACAATTTATTGAAAAAAAGGGTGAAGGGATACATCATATTGCTTTCGCTACTGAAAATATAGAGGCAGAAATCAAACGACTTAAATCACTAGGATTTGAATTCATTCAAGATATTCCCAAAAAAGGGGCAGACAATAAACTCATTTGTTTTTTGAGACCCAAAAGCACCAATGGAGTCCTCGTTGAACTTTGCCAGGAAATTGTGTAAAGCTTAAGCCGTAATGTTTAATTTATCCACTGCACTTTGAGCAGCTAGTTGACTTGCATCTTTCTTGTTAAACGCCTTGCCTTCCGCAATTACTTGCCCATCTAACATAGCCCCAACTTTAAATAACCTACGTCCATTTTCCATTTTCTCCTCAAGGGTTTCAAACTCTAATAGTTTCCCGTTGCGATTTGCCCAACTGTATAATTTGTTTTTTTGATTGATTTCTAGCAATTCCAAGTCTTCTGCCACTAGGTGTGGGATAATGAGTTTTTTTAAGACCCAGTTCTTTGTTGCCTTATAACCTTTATCCATGTATATGGCTCCTACTAGGGCTTCTAAAGCATTGCCAAAGATTTGACTTGATTTCAAAGAGCTATCACTCTTGTTAAATGATGTAAGTTTTTTTAGACCCATCTTCAAAGCAATTTCATTTAACATCTGCCTATTAACCATTTTACTTCTCATCTCAGTAAGAAATCCTTCACCTTTGTATGGATATTTTCTAAAGAGATAGTCAGCAATAACACCACCTAAAATGGCATCGCCTAAGTATTCAAGCCGTTCGTTATTGTCGGTAGCTTTTTCTTTTATGGACCTGTGAGAAAGTGCAGAAGTATATAGAGAGATTCTACTAGGCATAAAACCAAGAAGATTACATAACTGACGAAGAAACGCCTGTTTGCTTTTGCTACTAAAAAAATATTGTATTCGATAAAACACCCTGGAAAGAATTACTTTATGTGGACTGATTGTCCTACCAATTCATAAGGGAGAGACGTTCAGATAACTAAAGATACTTCTTTACAATGAGAGAAGCATTATGCCCGCCAAATCCAAATGTGTTACTAAGGGCTGCTCTAATAATTTTCTTCTTGGGTTTCCAGAAAGTAAGGTCTAGTTTAGGATCTAGTGCATCATCATCAGTAAAGTGATTGATGGTTGGAGGAACAATATCATGCATCACAGCGTAAACACAAGCGATAGCTTCAATAACACCCGCTGCACCAAGAAGATGGCCTGTCATTGATTTGGTAGAACTGATGCTTAGGTTATACGCATGATCGCCAAATACACCCAATATTGCTTTTGTTTCTGCGATATCACCTAGTGGAGTTGAAGTTCCATGCACATTTATGTAATCAATATCCTCTGGGTTCATTTTGGCATCTTGAAGGGAAGCACGCATAACATTTAATGCACCTAATCCTTCAGGATGTGGAGCAGTGATATGATGTGCATCAGCCGTTGCACCGCCACCAGCAATCTCAGCATAAATAGTTGCACCCCTTTTAACGGCATGCTCATATTCTTCAAGCACTAATGCACCACTTCCTTCTCCCATAACAAAACCATCACGGTCTTTGTCGAAAGGCCTTGAAGCTGTTTTAGGATCATCATTACGTTCACTCAGTGCTTTCATAGCATTGAATCCTGCAACACCTGCATCACAAACTACAGCCTCACTTCCGCCTGCAACCATAACATCAGCTTTTCCAAGTTGAATGTAATGGGTTGCTTCAATTAAGGCGTGGGTAGAGGAAGCGCATGCGCTGACAACTGCAAAGTTTGGACCACGAAATCCGTGTCGCATTGATATATGCCCTGCAGCAATATCAAGAATCATTTTAGGTATAAAAAAAGGATTGAACCTAGGGGTTCCATCTCCTTTCGCATAAGCCATTACTTCTTCTTGAAAAGTAAGCAAGCCCCCAATTCCACTGGAAAAAATTACACCGGTTCGATCAGGATTGACCGTATCCTTGTTAATTCCAGCTTGTTTGATGGCCTCATCACTAGCTACAATAGCCAATTGGGCAAAACGATCAATCTTACGCGCTTCTTTTCTATCAAGATAAGCAACAGGATCAAATCCTTTTACCTCACAGGCAAATTGTGTCTTAAATTTTGATGCATCAAATAGAGTTATTCCATCGGCACCAGATACACCATTCAATAAACCACTCCAATAATCTGGAGCGGTATTGCCAATAGGTGTAATGGCACCAATGCCTGTAACAACAACTCGTTTTAATTCCATAAGTGATGAGATAAGAAATAGGGAACCCTATTTACTTAGCATGCTCCTCAAGATAAGTTACAGCTTGGCCAACAGTGGTGATGGTTTCAGCTTGCTCATCTGGAATAGAGATGTTGAATTCTTTTTCGAATTCCATAATCAACTCTACCGTATCAAGTGAATCGGCTCCTAGATCGTTTGTGAATGAAGCCTCAGGGGTTACCTCTGCCTCGTCAACACCCAATTTGTCAACAATAATCTTCTTTACTCTTGTTGCAATGTCTGACATGATTGTTAAGTTTGGTTTAATGATGGCAAAAATAAACTATTTGGAACAAAAACAATTTTTCAGACACACTTCTATGAATTTATTTTTATGAACAATCCTTGCCCCCATAAAATGAAGGGAAATCAAGCATATTTTAGGTCCTATTTAGCCCCAGCTACCTTTTTTTTACAAAAAATGCTTTTTAGCGCCTAGCTTCCGTCTATTTTGAATTAATTTGTGGCATGTCAATCAAGATAATAGACTATAATTCAATAGAATACCGAGAAATGATCAACCTTAGGATGGAAATCTTAAGAAAGCCACTTGGGCTTAGTTTTACACCCGAAACACTCGAAAAAGAAAAGGATGATATCTTGATTGGAGCCTTTGATGATGAAAAAATTACCGCGTGTTGCATTTTGACTAAAATTGATTCTAGTATAATTCAGTTACGCCAAATGGCCGTTCATCCAAAAATGGAAAGAAATGGACTAGGCGCATCAATTTTAGCCTTTGCAGAGAATATGGCCCGTGATTCAGGCTTTCGAATACTCATGATGCATGCTAGAAAAACAGCAGTAGGCTTTTACGAAAAACAAGGATACGCCATTCACGGAGAGGAATTCATGGAAGTCTCTATACCCCATTATGAAATGAGGAAAAAACTTATCTAAGATTTAATTTTTTTTTATGCCTCCCTTAAATATACGCCTCGCTTCATCAAGTGCTAATGAATCAGTAAATGCATTCTTAGGGATTAAAAAGAAAGTCTTATCATCAAAGTACAAATGAAAAAAACCAGGTGTTTCGTAATAGCGTTGAAACTCCCTCCAGGCCCAGGTTTTCTTACCTGAAGATGTTTGTATAAAAAAATGCTGTTCCTCAATAAAGACATTAAATTGATCTTTAAACGTTTTGCTTTTTCTGTATATTAAAGCAGGCAACCAAATCCAAAATGCCCCCATCATTGAAATCCATAATACAGAACTCATTAAAAAAGGAAGTGGTGAGATAAGCTTAAAAGAATACAATACAGCAGCAAATAATGCAAAAACATTAACAAGAATCATCATGACCTTTATCTCTCTGCGGGAAATAAAATGATAACGCAATGCCTGCAACACCTTTGACTTTTCATATCGTATACTTATTTCCATACAGTTTTTTTAATATATTAACAATACTTATATCAGATAATTAATTGTACGATTAATGGTGCAAATTAAACATTAACACCTTTCTATTCAAAGCCATTTAGCAGAAAAATCAATCACAGGTTATAAAAAAGGCCGACCAAAAATGGTCGGCCTTTGAATGTATTAAATAAATAGACTAGCTGCAGCCCATACTATTTCCGCAATTCAAGCATTTATAGCAAGTGCCGCTTCTTACTGTGATATGACCACATGTATTACATGCTGGCGCATCGCTTTGCATGCTCTTCATATATTCCTGAGTTCCATTTTCGGATTTAACTGCCAATGGCGCTTTCTGTTGCTTTGGCGCAGAAGATGTATTACCAGAAGGAGCAACTACTCTTAAATCAGACAATACAGGTTTTGAGCTTATCTCATATTTATTTTCAGGTACTTCATCCCAATCATCATTTCCCGTATTCATGACTTCTGG
>CANKGM010000099.1 GCA_947481355.1 Chitinophagaceae bacterium | reverse complement strand
ATTTACAAAATTTGCAAAGACAAATCAGACAGGGTGTTGCCCAAATTCTTGTTGAAAATTTACTTTTTGGTGACGATCTTGGAGAATTTGCAACCAACCAAACGTTACTAGATCTTCCTAAATGGCTTACCGAAGGATATATCGCTTATGCAGGTGAAAACTGGAACCCTGCATTAGATGACAAACTAAAATCAGCATTACTTTCTGATCAATACAAATCATTCTATCAATTTGCATTCAAAGAACAACAATTGGCAGGTCATGCTTTCTGGAAGTTTTTTGCTGATCACTATAAAAAAGAAAATGTCACCTATTTCCTTTACCTGACTAGGATTTATAAAAATTTGAACCAAGCAAGTCTTAAAATAACTAAAAAGAGGTTCAAAGATTTACTGAAGGAGTTCATGGAGTTGGAATCAGATAAATACCTTGCAGATACAAAAGGTAGAAGAAATCAACCAAAAGGGAATGTAGTTGCAATTGAAGAGTCAAATCATGGAACCGATTACTATAGATTTCAAGCCAATCCAATTCCAAGAAACAATAGTTATGCAATGGTTCAATATAAAAAAGGAATCTACCGTGTTGTCTTGGAGGACCTCTCTGAAAAAAGAAAAATACTTCTTAAAGCCGGGGTATTAAGCAATCAAGATGAACTCAATCCAAATTATCCGTTGATGTCATGGGACTCAAAAGGAACTAGATTATTAGTAGTCTATACAGAGGAAGGTAAAATCAAAATGTTTGTTTTTGATGTAGTGGCCGGCATAAAAACATCCAAGCAAGAACTTCCAGATTATCAAATAATACAGGATGCCAAGTTCATGCTCGATAACAATACACTTATTCTAAGCGCAGTAAAGAATGGACAATCAGATGTTTTTGTGTATAAAATAAATGAACAAACATCACAACAAATTACGAATGACCCATATGATGACTTAGATGCATCATTTGTTGCATTCCCAGGAAAGACAGGCATCATTTTTGCATCAAATAGGCCATTTCCAAACGCATCAAAAGCAGACTCAGTTTTACCATCAAGGTATCCATTCAATATTTTTCTAGTTGACAATTGGAACAAAAGCGAGTATAGACAAATCACGCAGCTTACTAACCAGCCACATGGCCAAGCAAGGTACCCTTTGCAATATAATGTTAATCACTTCACGTTTGTAAGTGACGCAAATGGTATTGGCAATCGATATGCGGGTTTCTTTAAAACAGAAAGAGCAGGATTAGACACTGTTTATAAAATTGGGGATGAGATATTAAGAAATCCAGAACGAAAGGAATTGGATTCCACTTTAAAAGCCTGGAGCAAAGATGAACCAGATTCCATAGCCCTTATGTCTATCACAAAAGATAGTACCTATACTTTTCCAATCACCAACTACCAAAGTAGTTTGCTAGAAACACGAGGCGCAGGTGATAATAATCTTGTTAGTGAAGTAAGACAAGAAGGCGAACTAAAATTTCTTTACAAGCTAAAAATAAATGAATCTGTTTTAACCCGTAGAAATGTCAATGCACGTCCTACTCCTTATATAAAAGAACTTCTAGAAAAAGAAAAAAAGCAAAGGTCAGAGTCCATTCAATATCAAAAAAATGTTGAACTAAAAGACACCTCCAGTCCTAAAAATAAAGTTTTCCAAACAGAGTTTGAGGAAGAAGCGCAAACAGCAAACCCTATTGAATCAGTCGAAGAATTAATTGCCAAAAAAGAAGATATTATAAAAGATGCTAAACTCTACGACTATAAATTAAAGTTTGCATCCGATTACCTTGTTTCAGGTTTTAATAATTCAGTGCTTGTAAACCGCTTTCAACCATATGGCGGTGGATCAGGTCCAATTTATCTTTCAAACAGTAACGCGCTAAATGGCATACTACGCATGGGTGCATCTGATTTGATGGAAGATAAAAAATTCATTGGTGGATTTAGATTAGCCACTAATCTAAAAGACAACGATTACCTCGCTTCATTTCAAAACCTAAAAAAGCGTTTTGACTGGGGTCTAACCTATTATAGAAGCAATCAAGATAATTATCCAATCTACGATCAGGGAGATATTAAAGCATATTTGTCTAACCAAATGTCATCTAACCTTTACCAATTCAATATCAGTTACCCATTCAACGAAATTAAAAGCTTAAGGGCTTCAGTTGGTTACAGAAGCGATAGAGTTGTCATTAAATCTGATCCTTATTATACACCTTCTGTATCATTGCCAGATAGCTTACTGAAATATGGATTAGTAAAACTGGAATACGTTCACGACAACACCATTAACCCAACATTGAATATCTACAATGGAATTCGATATAAAATATATACTGACGTAAGCTCTAGGCTAGTAAAATCTAATAATACCGGAAAATACATGTTCAATTTTGGAACAGATGTGCGGTATTATTATCCAATCTATAGAAATTTTATTTGGGCTGGAAGAGGTGCTGCTGATTTCTCCTTTGGATCTCAAAAGGTTATATACTACCTCGGTGGTGTTGAAGGCTGGTTAAACCCGAAATTTAACAATGAAGTGAGGCCTGCGCCAGATCAAAACTATGCCTTCCAAACCTTGGCATTAAATCTTAGAGGCCATAAACAAAATGCAACTAATGGCAATAATAACGTTGTACTAAACAGTGAATTTAGATTACCCATTTTTAGCACCTTACTAAATAGACCTATCAACAATGCTTTCTTGCGAAACCTTCAACTTGTTCAATTTGTTGATTTGGGCACCGCCTGGAATGGTCAATTCAGTAAAATAAAAAGACCAGATGCTACCTATGGCGCCCCTCCAGTACAAGTTACAATCAAAACAGGTGGTGTTGGTCCATTTGTTGGTGGGTATGGGTTTGGAGCACGCAGTACACTTTTAGGATATTTCCTTCGTGTTGATGCTGGCTGGCCAATGATTGGGTTCTTTACTGGAAAACCAGTATGGTATTTTTCACTTGGACTTGATTTCTAATTTCTGGCGAGTACATAAAATCTTGTAATCAAATTATGTATAGTAGTACGCCAGGACTAGCATAGCTTATTGTATAGTGGCGATTTCAATAAAACACTCACTGGCTTATATAGTCCCTTGTATTTTAGACAGTATAATTGCGAAAAATACATACGCTGAATAAGAATAATACATAGCGATTTTTCACTATTAGCTAAGCACTAAATCTATTTTAGGGCTCAGCATGCAAGAAGTACTTAATTACAAAAAAATCCCTTTTTTCAGAATCACTGCAGCTGTATTAATCGGCATATTAACTGACGAATTCATTACACTTAGCCTATTATCTTGGCTTGCCATAATATGCTCGAGCATTCTCATCTTATCGACATTTTATTTTTTTACCCCTGCCATATCTTGGAGGATTGGATATATCAAAGGAATCGCAATAGTACTGCTGGTATGCTCCTTTGGAGGAATATGCAATCAGTTAAGATCTCCAAAAAACAGAAATCATACTAAAGACAACCATCAATACCATCTTCTACTTATAAATGAAGAAGCAAAGTATTCGAAAACGAACAACCGTTATGAAGTAAATATATACAGCATAGAGAAAAGATATTTCCGATTTATATCTAAAGGGTATTTATATGCTAGCAATACAAATTGCAAAAATATTGAGCAGGGAGATTTGTTGATTACGAATAATAAAGTAAATGAAATAGTAGAAAAAAACAATCCTGGAGCATACAATTTCGCCAGACAATCTTCATTAAAAGGTATTTTCTATACAATCAACATAAACGACACATTAGAGTACGGATTACTTAATCACAAGAAAAATAGGTTAAAAATATTCATAGAAAAGAGTCGAGAAAAGATCATAGACATTCTAAAAACTTCTCTTAATAACGATAAAACAACTGGACTTGCCGAAGCTATGCTTATTGGTTTTCGTGATGACCTAGACAAAGAGTTACTGTCATCTTATATTAACACCGGCGTTGTACATATCATCGCCATTTCTGGAATGCACCTTGGCCTAATCTTTTTAATCATCAATTTTTTCACCAAAATACTAATTGGAAAGAAAAGGATATCCATTGCAGGCATACTCATTACTATTCCAATTTTATGGTTATTCTCTTTGCTTACAGGAGGTTCAGCATCAGTAATACGAAGTGCAATTATGCTTACCATTATTCTGATTTCAACTTTTTTAAAAAAATCGAGCAATGGCTTAAATACATTATTAGCATCCGCATTTATATTATTTGTAGAAAACCCTTGTATAGTATACGACCTAGGCTTTCAACTCAGCTATGCAGCTGTTCTTTCCATACTGATATTTGACCCCATGATTAAAAAATTACTATATGTAAAGAATTTTATTTTAAAAAAGGGATGGGAAATGATTTCCATCACACTAGCTGCACAAATCTTAACAACACCAATGAGTATTTTTTATTTCCACCAATTTCCGATCCTATTTCTATTCACTAACCTTGTGGCTATTCCACTATCAAGTATAATCCTACTCACAGAAATAACATTATGTGTTTTTGGGCAAGCTGGAATACCCATTAGTCTAATTGCCAAAACAGTAAACACCTTAATTAATTTCCTCAATGAATATATACACCGCATGGAGAAAATACCATTCGGAATGATAAAACACATTTATATCGGACCATCGTCTATGGTTTTAATGTACTGTGTAATTTTTACAGCATATATGTTATGCAAAAAATACAATGCCATCAATTTGCGATGCTTTTGCTGGCTGTTTTTCCTATTTTCAATAATACATCTTGCAGAAACACTTATCCATTATCAAAAAAACAGAATTATAGTTTTAGACATACGAAATCACTCCTGCATCATTGTTCAACATGGCATGGAAGCGCTGATTTTAGGAGATGATCCATTACTTCAAAACAAGGTTCAGCTTGATGAAATCAAAGAGCAGATCGGATATGCATATTGGATTAAAAAATTCGGAGTGAAAAAATTTCCGCAATACCCTTTTGCAATTAGACTTCAGCCTAACCATTTAATTGGTCCAACTAAAACTCCCCCAATTCCAATCGCCATTCTTTCAGGAAATCCTACGCTTCAAATAAATAATCTTACTCAACTATTCAATGATAATGACATACTCATCATTGATCATTCTAACAAAGTGTGGAAAATTCGACAATGGGAAAAAGAAGCAGATAAACTACTTTTGCCCTTTAATTCCTTAGCCGAAAATGGCCCTTATATTGTTGAAAATTAAACCGCCCCCTATTCCAGCTAAAAATTATAAACATGCAAAAAAAGATTAAAGCAGCGCTGATTTCGGTTTTTTACAAAGATGGACTTGAACCCCTTGTTCGTTTATTGAGCGAACAACAAGTTGTAATATATTCAACCGGTGGCACCCAAGAATTTATAGAAAAATTAGGCATCGAATGTGTTCCTGTTGAATCGGTAACCGATTATCCATCAATTCTAGGAGGAAGAGTTAAAACACTACATCCCAAAGTTTTTGGAGGAATTTTGGCAAGAAGAGCTGTAGAACAAGATTTAATTGAAATGAAGGAATATGAAATCCCTGAAATTGATCTAGTGGTGGTTGACTTATATCCCTTTGAAGAAACACTTGGCCAAACAAATGAAGAGAAAAAAATTATTGAAAAAATTGATATTGGAGGTCCATCTATGATACGTGCTGCAGCAAAAAACTTCAGCGACTTAGTGGTAGTTGCCTCAAAAGCAGATTATCAACCCATCATAGAATTACTAAAAGCACAAGACTGTACAACAACATTAGAACAACGCAAATCATTTGCAGCTAAAGCATTCGGAATTGTTGCCCATTATGATATTGCCATTTCAACTTATTTCAATCCGGGTTATGCCAGTGAATTCATTTACGGAGAAGGCACTATACAAACTATGCGCTATGGAGAAAACCCACACCAAAAAGGAGTTTTCTACGGGAAGTTAAACGAACTCTTTAATCAAGTAAATGGAAAAGAGCTATCATATAACAATCTAGTTGATGTTGACGCAGCAGTACAACTTATCCATGAATTTAGCGGTGAAAACGATGCAACTTTTGCAATCATTAAGCATACCAATGTATGTGGAATCTCTACTCGAGAAACTGTTTCAAAAGCATGGAAGGATGCATTAGCGGGTGATCCAGAAAGTGCTTTTGGCGGTGTCCTTGTATCCAATCAGGCAATCGACAAAGAAACTGCAGAACAAATCAACGAGATATTTTTTGAAGTATTACTTGCACCAGCATTTAACCTAGATGCGCTTGAAGTACTAAAGTCTAAAAAAAATAGAATCTTACTTGAACAAAAAAGTACCTCTACTACACATAGACAATTCAAATCATTACTTAATGGAGTGCTTGTTCAAGATACGGATGAGGGAAATATTGATAAATGGGAAGAAGCAGGTGGAAGAACAACTTCAGAAGAAGAGAAAAATGATCTTCTTTTTGCCAATAAGGTTTGTAAGCACCTCAAATCAAATGCCATAGCATTAGTGAAAGATAGGCAGTTGATTGGAAAAGGATGTGGCCAAACATCAAGAATAGATTCATTAAGGCATGCCGTTGAAAAAGCAAAGCAATTTAATTTTGATCTGAGCGGATCTGTTATGGCGAGCGATGCCTTTTTCCCATTTAATGATTGCGTGCAAATGGGACATAAAGAAGGCATGAGTGCATTTATTCAACCAGGCGGATCAATTCGTGATAAGGATTCTATTGAATATTGTAAAGATAATAACTTAGCAATGGTCATCACAGGGATGCGTCATTTTAGGCATTAACACGTTAATGATAACCCATACGAATGAGTACCGAAGAAAAAAGTCAACCTAACACAAACAGCTCTACCGATCATTCCATTATGGGAGCAGACAGAACTAAAGCCTTGTTTGCCGTATTTATTGTATGTATTCTATGGGGCACCACATGGCTAGCCTCTAGTATAGGTGTTAAATATGTACCGGCACTTGAACTAGCCGGATTAAGGCACCTTATTGGAGGCGGACTATATGTATCCCTCTTTTTCATTAAAAAATCCCCTCTACCAACTCGCGATCAATTCATTCGAATTTTTTGGATGTCTATAATAATGTTCGTTATTAGCAGCGGAAGTAGCGCACTTTCTGTGGTGTATATACCCAGTGGACTTGGCGCCGTTATTGGTGCGATGACACCAATTTGGATGGTTCTATTCAGCCTTGTATCCATTCGAGGCGTTAAGTTTAACGCTACCATCATTATTGGAATTATACTTGGATTTGGTGGCATCATACTTGTTTTCAATGATTACATGATTGAGATGTTTGATAGTAAATTCGCATTGGGCATTTTTTATGGACTAAT
>CANKGM010000098.1 GCA_947481355.1 Chitinophagaceae bacterium | reverse complement strand
TGAAAAATTAAATCTTCACATTTTTGAGCCCCGCTACAAACAATTAATTGAAGAATGTGCTGAACAGAAAAAACCATTCGGAATTCCTTGTGTTCAAAACGGCAAAATAAGTGAAATGGGCACACTGGTAGAAATCATTGAGATCTCCAAAAGATACGACAATGGAGAGCTGGATATCAAAACACGAGGCATCAAACTTTTTAAACTTCTTGAAGTCATTCAAGAACTCCCAAACAAACTGTATAGTGGAGCTATAGTTTACTATCCTGATAATGATACATACCCAAGACAAGACTTAATCCGAAAATTAGCAGTGGAGGTCGGCACTTTACATATGTTACTCGCCGTTACCAAAGAAATCAAAGCTGAAGGTAGAGCGTTATTAAGTTATGATTTTGCACACCATGTTGGTATGTCACTCGAAGAAGAATATGAGTTTTTACAACTCATGAGAGAAGATCAGCGACTTGAATTTCTCAGAAGACACTTACATAAAACAATTCCAATACTCAAGGAGATGGAGCAATTGAAGTCAAAAATTAAACTAAACGGACATTTCAGAAACTTAGAGGGCTTTAGGTTCAATTAAACACCAAAATAAACCCCGTTATTAAACAACTTTACCTCAACTTTGCAAAAATCCATTGAATGAAAACAGTTTGTCTCGACCTAGGCAATACTCGCATGAAGGCGGCCCTGTTCAACAATGGCACCCTAATGGATTCCATTATACTAGAAAGCGATGGCATCGAAACCATTAACAGCATAATAAACGAGTACAAACCTGATAAATCTATCCTTTCTTCTGTCATTCATCACTCCCCAGAAATTGAACGAATTCTTGAAGAAAACACCCGTTTCCACAAATTATCCCATCTAACGAAGCTTAATTTTACTGTGCCAGTGGGAAAACCAGAAACTATGGGGGCTGACAGGCTAGCATTAGCAGCGGCTGTTGTTCACAACTTCCCTTCTAAAAATAACCTTGTAGTGGGTTTAGGAAGTTGTATCACGTACAATTTCATCAATAAATACAACCAATTTTTAGGTGGTGGAATCTCTCCAGGCATGGAAATGCGCCTGAATTCTTTGCACGACTATACCGCATTGCTACCAGTTGTAAAAAAGGACTGGAATTTCCCTCTAATTGGCTATGATACCCGAACAAACATCCTAAGTGGCGTTATTTTAGGCATGGCAAAAGAAATAGAAGGAATAATTGATGGATACTCAGATAAATACAGGAACTTTAACGTCGTTTTAACCGGAGGGGATTGCACCTATTTTGCTCGCCTACTTAAAAATAAGATATTTGCAGACCCCGATTTACTTTATAAAGGATTGTATGCGATCAGTGAGACCAACAACGAATAGATTTTTTTTACTCTTAGCCCTTTCATCCCTGCTATCGCTATTGGCCATGGAGACCAACGCACAGGAGAACTCTCCTTACTCAAGGTATGGATTGGGAGACTTGATTCCGGCACAAAATATCCTTAATAGGGCAATGGGCGGCTTATCGAGCGCTTTTTCTGATTACCAAGCTGTTAACTTCAATAACCCTGCATCCTACGCAAACCTAAAAATTACAACCCTAGATTTTGGGCTAGATTTTACATCAAGAACCTTGAATGCGCTAAATCCACCGAGAAAATTTAATTCAGCTAACCTTATCCCATCTTATGTGCAGATTGGAGTTCCACTCTCCAAAAAAAGAAATTGGGGAATGAATTTTGGACTTCGCCCCATTTCAAAAGTTGACTACAATATCACTACTACCACTAGACTAGCAGGAATCGATAGTGCCGAGTACAATTACTTTGGCGATGGCGGCACCTATCAGTTCTATACAGGCATGGCATATGGCACAAAATCATTGAGTGTAGGATTCAATGCTGGGTATATGTTTGGAAACAAACAATACACCACCAGGTTTTCATTAATTAATGACTCCATTGCTTACAAATCAACAAACTCTACAGACACTACTCATTTTGGCGGCATCTTCTTGAATCTAGGAATTCAATACAAAATCAAACTCAGTAAGTCAACATTCATTCGTCTTGGGGCTCATGGAAATTTACAATCTAATTTAAATGCTACTCGTAATATTTCTAGGGCAACTGTCGAATACAATTCATCAGTTGGATTTCAAAAAATTGACAGCATATACAGCGGAGAAAATCAAAAAGGAAAAATAACATATCCTGCAAGTTGGGGCTTAGGAATAATGTTCGAAAAAGAAAGTAGTTGGATGGTTGGAGCAGAGTTCAATATTGCAAAATGGAATGATTACAGATATTTTGGGATGGCTGACAAAATGAGCAACTCATGGACAGCACGATTTGGAGGACAATTCATACCTGATGATAAATCACTAAATTTTTGGCAACGAGTTGCTTACCGTCTTGGAACCTCATTCGGAAAAGATGCAATTCAAATAGATAAAACTCTTCCAGTATATTCCTTATCGTTTGGAACTGGATTCCCAGTAAGAAGGAATGTTTATTCAAATCAATATACTGCTATAAACACTGCATTTGAGATCGGTTTCAGAGGAAACAATGCATCCAATATCAAAGAAAATATTTTCCGATTATCACTTGGCTTTAACCTCAGTGATATTTGGTTTAACAAGCCAAAATACCAATAAAATCTACCCTCCTTGTGATTAGGTTAATTTTCATCATTTTACTCAGCAGCATCTATTTGATGTCATGTGAAAATGATGAAAAGAGAGTTAATGCCCTATTTGAAAAAAAATTGGGCGTTGATAAGATTCTTGATGTTACCAGCTACATGAGTCAGAAAGGGAAAATGAAAGCGAAACTTACCGCACCCATTATGTTGCGATTTCAAGATACAAGCTCGAGAATTGAACTTCCCAAAACATTGCACATCGATTTCTACGATTCCATCATGCATATTGAAAGCAAATTAGACGCCTTATTTGCGAGGTATTACGAAAATGATAACAAAGTATTTTTACAAGATAGTATTCGGGTATACAATATAAAAGGGGACACTCTCTTTTGCAAAGAACTATGGTGGGATCAACGTTTACAAAAATTCTTTACTGAGAAAGCAGTAAGAATACACACACCAGATATGATTATGTATGGCCAAGGCTTATCTGCTCCCCAAAATTTTAAAACATTTGAAATTTATAAGGTTACAAATAGTGTAATACGTGTTGAGAATTGAGTATAATCAATTTTTGTATAAATTTTTATGGCAAGTCATATGCAAATGATTCCAATGGCTTCCTAAATCAATACCTTGAAGCATAATCACATTCAATAAAAAGTAGGGTATGAATTTCCAACATAAAACAGCATTAATTACTGGTGCAAGCAGAGGCATTGGAAAAGCGATTGCATTAAAGCTAGCAGAGCATGGTGCTAATATAATCATCGCAGCAAAATCTATTGAGGAAGACCCAAAACTCGGTGGGACAATTTTCTCCGCAGCAAAAGAAATTGAAGCGAAAGGCGGGAAAGCAATTGCGGTACAATGTGACATACGTTTTGAAGATCAAATAATCGGAACAATAGAAAAAGGTGTTGCAGCATTTGGAGGAATAGATATACTCATCAACAATGCTTCAGCCATCTCATTAAATAACACCGAGCAAACTGATGCCAAAAGATTTGACCTAATGCATAGCATCAACGTAAGGGGTACATTCTTAATGGCCAAACACTGCATTCCGCATTTAAAAAGAGGTAAAAATCCACATATCATTAATCTCTCTCCACCAATTAATATGGAGCCTAAATGGCTAGGCAACCATCTAGCCTATACACTCAGTAAATATAACATGAGTATGATTGCCCTAGGTTTAGCAGAAGAATTAAAACAAGATAAGATTGCATCCAACGCCCTTTGGCCTAGAACAACTATTGCCACTGCAGCGGTACAAAATTTATTGGGAGGTGAAATGCTCATGAAAATGAGCAGAACTCCTCAGATTATCGCAGATGCCGTTTATTATATCCTGAATAAGTCTTCAGAACAATGCACAGGGAATTGCTTTATCGACGAGCAAGTCTTAGCAGCAGAGGGCATCACAGATCTTTCACAATACTCAGTTGTACCAGGTGCAGAATTATTTACAGATCTGTTTTTATAAATAAAAGCAGGGAAAACTAATCCAATTTCAATGTCATTTTATTTGTTGAAATTGATCAAGTACGTATACCCCTCTTCCATAAGTCGCTATAACTAAATCTCGGTCGCGTGGATGAATAAATAAATCTTGAACTGAAACAACTGCAGGCAAATTGGACTGAAGCGAGCTCCATTTTTTGCCTGAATTTAAACTAACATATACTCCCATATCAGTACCACAATATAAGTGTGTAGGATACTTGCTATCTTCTCTAATTACGTTAACAGGTGCAGCTGGTAAATTAGAAGCAATGCTTGTCCACGTTATACCCTTGTCATCAGAAACAAAAACATATGGCGTATTATCGTCTTCGCGCCTATTGCTTAAGGTTAAATAAACACGCCCTACTTCTTTTGAAGAAGCGACAATCCTAGACACATGGGCATTTTGTGGTATACCTTTGATGATTAAAATAAAAGGAGTTTTTTCTCCATCACGCATCCAAACCCTGCCATCATCAGTGCCTACATAGAGTAACCCTTTTTTGAGCGGGGATTCTTCTATGGCTGTTATTGCCTGGTGATTAATCGCATATGGAGTACGACCCATCCTACTCTTATCGTTATACGTCAAATCATCACTAATCCTTTTCCATGTCTCTCCTTTATCATTTGATTGAAACAAATATTGAAAACCATGATAAATCACATTATTGTCGTGTGGAGAAATTAACGAATAAGCAAGCCATTCACCACGATGTACTTCCTCTCCGTCTGATTTCTTTGGAAAAATCTCTTTAGAGCGAACAGAATCTGGTTTAGGCTCTTGATCCCAAGGTATTCTTGGCATTCGAAGATCGCTTCTCATTAACCTTCCATAAAAGGAACTTGAATAGACAATATCAGAATTTTTCGGATCAACCGCAATGATTGTACCTTCTCCTCCTGGCGCATCCTGCCAAGGCATTATTGCATCTGGAGCTTTACCGTATTCATTTTTAATGCTCCCCATAAAACTTCCTTCATCTTGAACTGAGCCCAAAATAGTATAGGGAGTTTTCATATCATAGGTGATATTATAAAATTGAGTGGTGGGAATTTTTCTAAAAAAATTCTTCCATTTCTGACCTCCATCATAAGTCAATATGACACCTCCATCATTACCATTAATAATGTAATCACTGTTGGTAGGGTCAATCCATAAGGCATGATTATCACCATGCATACCTTCTCCATGCTCACCCTTAGGATTCAAAATAGTAAAGGTTTTCCCGCCATCCGTTGATTTTGCCATGGAAAGGCCCATAATATAAACAATATCTTCATTAGTAGGATCTACACGAATTTGTCCAAATACCCATCCATATGTACCAGCAAAACGCTCAAGCTTTTCATCTTCAGTGCTAACTTTTTTCCAATGCTCCCCCTTATCATCACTTCGATACACTTGAACACCAATTGGAATTACCTGAATTGGCCTTCCATAAGGATCAAGCTCACCTTCTTTAGGATCACGCTTTGGAGTATGATTATCAACGTATGCATAAACGACGTTCGGATTACTCTTTGAAATAGTAAGTCCAATACGTCCTGTAAACTTCGTCTCCGGTAACCCATCTGTTAATTTTCTCCAATTTTTTCCCCCATCGGTTGTCTTGTAAAGATAATCTCCATCTTCAGGTATAGGATCACTCCACCTTCGTCGTATTCGGTTCCAAGTTGAGACGATTAATGTATTCGGATCTTTAGGATCCATAATCATATCAATGGCACCTGTGTGCTCATCCGATCCTAAAACTTTACTCCAAGACTTACCGCCATTTTCGGTCTTATAAACCCCCCTGTCTTTATTGTAAGTCCATTCTTTACCACCAGCGGAAACATACACCACATCTGGATTGGTTGGGTGAACGATGATTCGAGAAACTGTTCCGGTATTTTCTAAGCCGAGAGAAATCCAATTCCGTCCACCGTCATTTGTTTTAAAAACACCAATTCCTGTAAAAGAAGCTCTAAGAATATTACTTTCTCCAGTTCCTAGATAAATAATGTCTTGATTCGAAGGAGCTAATGCAAAACTGCCTATGGATTGTGTACCTAATGCATCGGTAAGGGGTAACCAATTTTCCCCAGCATCATTAGATTTCCAAAAGCCCCCAGATGCAAAAGATGCATATAGTAAATTTCTGTTACCAGCAACCCCTTGTACCTCAGTACATCGACCACTAATTAAATCTGGACCAACATTACGCCAGGTCAAATCACGGTAAGGCGAAGATGAAGTCAATGATTGCTGGGATTTAAAGGCTGCAACTTCTACCCCTTTTTTTATCTGCCCAAATGAAATAGAAAATGATAAAATAAACGTAGCAAAAAATAATTTTTTCAAAATTGAGTAATGTTGAACCATGAGTAGTGAGTTTTATATGTTCTTTTAGGTATACACCTAACTAAAAAAATGTAAAAAATATTAAAAGCAACCATAAATGTAAGGATTAGCGGTTAAATTGAGTGCTCAAATAATCAAATATGATCAGAATAAAAATAATGGCAGTATTAGTTTCTTGCCTTTTTGTGCTAAACCTAATTGCCCAAAAAAAGACAACGAGTAAATTGATAGAATTGATAAAACAGGCAGCCATTCAAGAAATAGAATCCAATCATGATCAATATAAAGGGATTGCCATGCAAATTTGGAATAATGCAGAACTTGGCTATAAAGAAGTAAAAAGCACTGCCTTGCTTCAAGAACAGCTTAAAAAAGAAGGTTTTGCCGTAGAATCAGGTGTTGCAGAAATTCCAACAGCATTCGTTGCTACATATGGCACAGGCAAGCCAGTAATAGGAATACTCGCCGAATACGATGCCCTACCAGGATTAGCACAGCAAGCGATTTCAGAGAAAAAAGGAATAGAGGGAAAATCAGCAGGACATGGCTGCGGACATCATCTTTTTGGGACAGCTTCCATAGCAGCAGGTATTGCGATAAAAAAATTAATTGAGGAAAAGAAAATCTTAGGAACAATAAAAATTTTCGGATGCCCAGCAGAAGAAGGTGGCTCAGGCAAAGTTTATATGGTCCGTGCTGGTCTTTTCAATGATGTGGATGTGGCTATACATTGGCATCCTGACGCAGAAAATAAAATTACCATGACTAGTGCCTTAGCAAATTCATCGGCAAAATTTAGATTCTACGGAACATCAGCTCATGCTGCAGCCTCACCGGAACTAGGAAGATCTTCACTTGATGCAGTAGAATCAATGGATTATATGGTAAACATG
>CANKGM010000097.1 GCA_947481355.1 Chitinophagaceae bacterium | reverse complement strand
TTCAACAAGATCAATAACCTAGTTGGTTGGATCGTTACCCTGATTGCTTGCTCTGTCTATATTATGACTGCTGAAGCAGGTGGTAGCTTATGGGATTGCGGTGAATTCGTAAGCTCATGCTTTAAAATTCAAGTTCCACACCCACCAGGAGCCCCATTGTTTGTGTTGATGGGAAGGGTTTTCATCATTATGTTTGGCGACAATCCCATGACGGCTGCTAAGGCGGTTAACGTAATGAGTGCCTTGGCGAGTGGCTTCACGATTTTGTTTCTATTTTGGACCATCACCCACTTTGCTAGAAAAATCATTCAAAAATCAAATCAAGCCTTAACAGGAAATCAAATCTTCACCATCATATCTGCTGGTGTGGTTGGTGCCCTCGCCTATACCTTTAGTGATTCCTTTTGGTACAGTGCAGTAGAGGGTGAGGTATATGCCTTGTCATCATTCTTTACAGCCCTCGTTTTCTGGATGATGCTTAAGTGGGAGCATAATGCAGACCAACCTGGTGCAGATAAATGGATTGTGTTGATCTTCTTCACCATGGGACTGTCAATCGGAGTTCACTTGCTGAACTTGTTGACCATACCAGCTATCGTAATGGTGTATTACTATAAGCGCCACAAAGTAACCAAATGGGGAACATTCTTTGCCTTCATCATTGGATGTATCATTACCGGCGTAACACAAAAAGTAGTTATTCAGTATACCATCAAAACGGCAGGAAGTTTCGACATATTTTTTGTCAACTCTCTGGGACTACCTTTCTTTAGTGGATTCACGACCTATTTTATATTCTTAGCAGCCTTAATTTATGCTGGAATTAAAATCTCTTCTTCAGCTAATATTTCATCCGCTAAGTTTGGTACATGGGTTGCTTTATTTGGATTAGCTATTTTATATCCATTCATCTCAACCGGTTCTGCAGGTGCAAGCATGTTGAAATTAATCGTAACCATTGCGGGTATTATTGCCATCACAGTATACGGATTACCTGCTCTTAAGCGCAATCCTTATTTCTTGAGGTTATCTATGTGGTGCTTTGCATTCATGTTAATAGGCTACTCTACCTACCTCACTACACTTGTAAGATCTGCCGCGAATCCTGCGATTGACATGTACAACGTAGACAATCCAATGAGCTTAGAAGGATACCTAGGCAGGGAACAATATGGTGATTTTCCGTTGATATATGGTCAAGTATTTACAGCGAAACCAATTGCTTATGAAGAAGGTGATACAAAATATGTAAAAGGAAAAGACCAATACATTGCTGCAGGAAAGGAACAATCTCCTGTATATGAAGCCGAAGACAAAATGTTATTGCCACGTGTTTGGGATGCTAGCAATGATCAAGGTCATGCCGATTTTTATAAACGTTGGTTGAATCTTGGTGATGATGAAAAACCTTCAATGGGAGACAATATCAAATGGGCATTAAGCTATCAGATTGGATGGATGTATTTGCGCTACTTCGGATGGAATTTTGTTGGAAAGCAAAACGACATACAAGGATTTGGTAATCCACGCGACGGAAATACACTAAGTGGTATTAAAGCAGTTGACGATAACCTACTGGGAAGTCAAGACAAATTACCAGACAGCATCAAAACAAACAAAGCGAACAATAAACTTTTTGCACTTCCATTCATCTTAGGATTGCTTGGGGTTTTCTATCAATATAATCAAGACAAAAAAGGATCATTCGTTTCCTTCCTTTTGTTCTTCTTCACAGGTCTTGCCATTGTATTCTATCTGAATCAAGCAGGTAATCAACCTCGTGAACGTGACTATGCATTCGTGGGATCATTTTATGTATTTGCTATTTGGATTGGATTAGGTGTTATGCAAATAAAAGATTGGTTGAAAAAGTTCACAGGAGATTCAGTATCCAATATTGCAGCCGGACTCGTTTGCCTTGCTTTAGTCCCAATGCTTATGGCATCACAAGAATGGGATGACCACGACAGAAGCAAAAAACAAATGGCAAGAGACCTCGCAAAAAATTATTTAGAAAGCTGTGCGCCAAATGCCATTCTCTTCACTTTTGGTGACAATGATACTTACCCACTTTGGTATGCTCAAGAGGTAGAAGGAATTAGAAAAGATATTCGTGTAATCAATTATTCATTATTGGGAATCGATTGGTACATCAATCAGCTTCGCTACAAAGTGAATGAAAGCGCACCAATTGATGTGATTTGGTCTGCCGAACAAATTGAAGGCAGCAAACGCGATTACATTCGCTATTATGAGCGTCCTGAATTCTCGGGAAGATATATAGACTTGTATAGTCTAATGCATGATTTTGTTGGCAGTGAAGAACAAGCCAACCAACTTCAAATGCAGGATGGTTCTTTCATGAGTTATTTCCCAACAAAAAAAGTAAGTGTGCCTGTAGACACTGCATTGGTAAGGAAAAATGGTACCCTAGAATCTAAGGATGTGGTTCTTCCTGAACTTCGATTTGACCTGCCAAAAGAAATCTTAATGAAAAACGACCTGGCTGTCTTGAATGTTATTGCGGCTAACAAATGGAGCAGACCAATATACTTCACTTCTCCATTTGGTGAATTGGGATTTGGTCAGTACCTCAGAGCAGATGGTCAATCATATAGACTTGTTCCAACACTAGACCAAGACAGAATCAATGCCACAAAATCATACGAGATCATCAAAAATAAATTCGCCTATGGAAGTGCAAACATTCCAGGAGTTTATTTTGATGAAGAAAACAGAAGGCATTTGATGGGCATTAGACAATCCATTGCGGAAGCAGGTGCTGCGCTAATCAACGAAGGCCAAAAAGAAAAAGCACAAGAAATATTGGAATTGGCTGATAAAAATATTTTATCAGAAAACTTCCCTTATGGAATGATCAGCAGACAAAATCAACACAATACAATCAGTGTTCAACTGCTTGAAATTGCCTATAAATCTGGTGATAAAAAACTAGCCGCTAAAATTTCAAGTTCTTTAGGAAAAGACCTTCAACAACAAATGGCCTACTATGCTTACTTAGGTAAAATGTCTGTGCCAGAGTTGACACAAGCCGTACAAGATTTGTTAGCGAACAAAGGAGATAATCTAAATAACGCTCAACGAAATATGTTCCTCGAAATCAGGCAGTCAATCATGTTGCTTGATTATTTGAGAAGCCTTGAAGCGATGAATAAATAAAATGTTGTTAAACGGTGAGATTGAATTTTGTCTAGCACATTTTCAATCTCACTATTTAAATAAATTTTTAGTCTTCAAACTCCTCACTGAACATACTGCCCATCAAGTCTTTAAATTCAATCTTCGCGGCAAGTACTTTTTTACTGATCAATGAGTAAGAGCTAAGTCCGTAGAGGACAAACTCCATCAAAAATGCTTTTTGCTTTGAGGCTGCTTTGGGGAAATAAGCAAGCACCAAGTCTGATAATCCGTCAACGGTATTCAATAGCTTAGACTTATCGGCATCCTTTAAGTGGAACAATAAATCCAGTGCATTTCCTTGATCAAACCAGCTGATTACTTTCTTGTAAGGACTTTCAACAGCAACCTCTTTGTTACGCTTCTTTTTGAATGATTCCGGATCGGGAAAATATTGAACGAAAATGCTGCGTATTGATTTCTCTAAGAGATTTACACTCACTTGATATGGCCCTTCTTGTTCGCCTTCATATACCAACTCGATTTTACCTGTGATGGCAGGAATAACCCCTTGAAGATCACTCATCCAAATCTGTGTGTTCTTTTCTTTATTGATTAATGCTCTTCGTTCGGCGGCACTGAATGCATTCTCAAGTGCTGCAATAGTCAACCTCGCCGAGACACCACTTTTTTGATCGACAAACTCACTGGCTCTGGCTTCAAATGCGATTTGTTCAATTAACCTACCAATCAAATCACTTTCTGAAACCAACTTTGTCTGCTCTTCGTGAATACTGGCTTCTTGTGCCGTAATGGACATGGCTGCTTCAATAGATTTTGGATAGTGTGTTAGAATCTGACTTTCAATCCTATCTTTTAAAGGCGTTACGATTGAACCACGGTTGGTATAATCTTCTGGGTTGGCAGTAAATACAAATACAATATCCAAGGGCAGCCTCAATTTGAAACCACGGATTTGAATATCTCCTTCTTGTAAAATATTAAACAACGCTACTTGAATACGCGCTTGCAAGTCGGGCAGTTCGTTGATGACAAAAATGCAACGATTACTTCTAGGTATGATACCATAATGAATCACGCGTTCATCTGAAAAATTCAAACGAAGATTGGCTGCTTTCACTGGATCGATATCACCTATTAAATCAGCAACGCTTACATCCGGTGTAGCTAGCTTCTCGCCGTAGCGCTCACTCTTGTGTAACCAACTAATAGGCATTGCATCACCTAGGCTTTCCAATTGCGATTTTCCATATCCTGAAATGGGATTAAATGGATCATCATATATATCACTGCCTTCAACATAAGGCACATAGTCATCCAACAAATCAGTCATTTGCCTAGCCATTCTTGTTTTAGCCTGACCGCGTAAACCAAGGAATAACATATTATGCCTTGATAATATAGCGCGCTCTGTATCAGGAATAACCGTATCCTCATACCCTATTATACCTGGAAAACGTTCTTCTCCCGATTGCATTTTCTTAATCAGGTTTTGACGCATTTCCTCTTTGATGGTTTTAGGAATATATCCACTAGCCTTCAACTCTCCGAATGTCTTGATCGTATTCATTTTTTTATTTTTTCGCTAAACGCATTATATGTAGCGCTTATTAATTGATTAGTTAAAATACATTTCGTTTCTTTCCCTTTTCAAAATCATTGAAGATGAAACTACCCAACTTATCCAATGATGCATAAAAGGCTTTCCCATTATTGCTTTCAGTAAATGCGCGAACAAAGCTTTGTAAATATGGATCACTCGTAATCATAAACGTTGTGATGACAATCTTTAGCTTTCTGCACTGACTAGCCAGGTTCAAACATCTGCCCGTGATTTTTCGATCTAAGCCAAATGCATTTTTATAATACTTCTTCCCAATTTTCAGACAGGTTGGTTTACCATCCGTAATCATGAAGATTTGCTTGTTGGGATTTTTTCGCTTCCGAAGAATCTCCATGGCTAATTCAAGTCCAGCAACCGTATTCGTATGATAAGGACCTACTTGCAAGTAAGGCAGGTCTTTCACTTCAATCGTCCAGGCATCGTTTCCAAAAACAACAATATCCAAAGTGTCTTTAGGATACTTCGTTTTGATTAATTCGCTGAGCGCCATGGCCACTTTCTTAGCAGGCGTAATGCGATCTTCCCCATACAATATCATGGAGTGAGATATGTCAATCATCAACACAGTTGATGTTTGTGTTTTCATGTCCGTCTCCCTAATTTCTAAATCATCTTCGCGAAGTGAAAATGATTCAATACCTCTATTGATTTGAGAGTTTCGGATTGAACTCACAAAATCGATTTGCTCCATCACATCGCCAAATTGAAAGGGACGCGTTTCTGGATTCGTTTCATCTCCTTGTCCACTTTTAAACGTAGTATGACTGCCCTTTCTTCCTTTTTTTAGTTTCCCGAAAATCTCATCTAAGGAACGCTTACGAATGCCTTGCTCTGTTTTGGGGGTGATTTTTATTTCGCCTTTTTGATTGTCTTCATCGATATACCCCTTTTGCTTTAAGTCATCAATGAAATCACCTAGGCCATATTGCGGTTTGCTGAATTGATATTCCTTATCTAGTTCGGTCATCCAACTCAATGCTTCGCCTGCATCGCCGTTGGTATGATTCAATAATTGCATGAAGATTTCAAGCAGGTTTTCAAAGTCTGATTTACCTCCCTCATTCGCATCAAATTTTCTAAACTGAAATCCTTTCATGGTTGTAAAAATAAAACAAAGAACTTGGAGAAGAGTTCGTTTTTGGCATTTAAAAGCGA
Organism: Chitinophagaceae bacterium; assembly: GCA_947481355.1. GTDB lineage: Bacteria > Bacteroidota > Bacteroidia > Chitinophagales > Chitinophagaceae > Pollutibacter. The sequence goes on along the minus strand of CANKGM010000097.1, from coordinate 1,490 downwards.
ATTCACTGATAATGTTGAAAAATACTATTAAACCACTAGAAAAACTGTTGATTTACCTTAAAAAGAACCTATCGGATAATCTAACTATCGATTAAACAAAATTCACTTCTGGCTCTAGAAAAATGCCGAACTTGTCGCGGACCGACTGCTGAATTTTTTGAGAGAGTGCTACAATTTCTGCACCGCTAGCGCCGCCATAGTTAACAAGGACCAACGCTTGTTTATCATAGCAGCCTACCTGTCCTTCGCGATATCCTTTCCAACCCGCTTTTTCGATAAGCCAGCCGGCAGCAAGTTTGAATCCATCACCCGACTTATTGGAAACCAAATCTGGAAATATTTGCATAAGATGTTCAACAACCTCAGCCGACACCACAGGGTTTTTGAAAAAACTGCCTGCGTTTCCAATTTTATGTGGATCAGGTAGTTTAGATTGTCGAATGGCAATTACGGCATCTGACACATCCTTGATGGTTGGATCGTCAATACCCATCAATGTAAGTCGCTCTTTTATTGCACCATATGACAAATGCAGTTGATGCTTCTTTGTAAGCTTGAATGTGACAGAAGTAATGATTACACGATTCTTCAGTTTGGTTTTAAAAATGCTTGAGCGATAACCAAATTGACAATCATGATTACTAAAATTCAACCACTCCTTTTCCTGGATATCCAATGCCCTTAATGTATAAAATGAATCTTTCAATTCGACACCATACGCCCCAATATTTTGAATCGGTGCGGCCCCTACTGTTCCAGGAATTAAAGAAAGATTTTCTACGCCTCCTAAATTATGTTCTACACAATAAAGCACGAGCTCATGCCATACCACACCTGCACCTGCTTTAAGGTATACATAATCATCGTCTTCATGCACACTATTTATCCCATCGATTTCATTTTTAAGCACTACTCCTTCAACATCTTTGGTCAAGAGGATATTGCTTCCAGCACCCAATAAGAGAATCTTTTTTTGATGCGCATAATCTGAAGTCACATGAATTGGAATTTCAGGAGAACTGAGCAATGCCATCAATTCTTCTTCAGATTGAAATCGAGCAAAATAATCTGCTTCAACATCCACTCCAAATGTATTGAATGACTGAAGTGATGTATGTTGCTGAATATGTATCATTTTGTGTATACTACCAGCCTTTCTGTTCGCGAAGGTTCGTGATTTGGGTAGCATGGTGTTTTCCATGCCATGCATAAACAATCAACATTTCCCAAAGGGAAATCGTTCTCTTCTGTTCCGGATGAAATACAGTTCGTTGCCATTCTTCATCCGTCATAGACTTAATTAATTCGCCCCAACGGGCATGAAGGGAATGGAGAAGCGTAATGGACATGTTCACGGGAACGTTAAGTACATCAAGCTTCTCCGCCCATTTATCTTGATCATAAGGCTTAATAGTAGGATTGTCTTCTGTCAATCCTAATTTAAACCGAATGAATGCATTCATATGCGAGTCAGCAACATGATGTATGAT
>CANKGM010000096.1 GCA_947481355.1 Chitinophagaceae bacterium | reverse complement strand
ATTTCTATATTCAAAAATAAACCCTATCTTCGCCGTCCTTTCACAGAGCCATAGGGTGTGGTGACCCGTGGTAAAGATTGAAAAAAAGACCGCTTCTCCCGGTCGTATTTATTAATAAAGGAAAAGAAAGCATTATGAAACGTACATATCAACCCCATCGCAGACGCAGAAAATCTGTACATGGTTTCCGCAAAAGAATGGAATCAGCTAATGGCCGCAAGGTATTGGCAAGCAGAAGGAAGAAAGGTCGTAAAAGACTTACTGTTTCTGACAACAGCAGATTGAAATAAACAGTCTAGTACTGTTTTTACATAACTATAGCTCCAGATGAATTTCTGGGGCTATTTTTGTGGGGAATAGACATTAGAAATTAGGTATTAGAGGTTAGGATTTGGACGTTGGAAGTTGGGAGTTGGGGGTTAGGAGTTGAACGTTGGGAGTTGGAGGTTGAAAGCATAATTAAAGTAACTTACTATCGGACTCCCTAGCATCTATCTTCTAACATCTAACGTCTATTGTCTAACCTCTAACGTCTAATGTCTAATTTGGTCATGCCCAAACACACACTTTCAAAATACGAGCGTCTTAAAAGCTACACGAAGATTCGTGCGCTATTTAATGGTGGGCAGCGCATGAAGCAGTTTCCATTAGCTATTTATTATTTGTTTGAAGCAAAGTTAGAGCTAGAAAATACGAAGGAAGTCTTGCATATGGGGGTGACAGTAGGCGCCCGAAATTTTAAACGGGCAGTAGATAGGAATCAGTTGAAACGCAGGGTAAGAGAAGCATATCGTTTGCAGAAGAATGAGTTAAGAGAACAACTGGTAGAATCTTCTTATACATTGGATTTATTTTTTGTTTATGCTGATCATCAAATCGCTGATTATTCGGTAATTAGTGCATCAGTAAAAAAGATATTGTCTAAACTTTCGGAAGAGTTAATCTCAAAACAAACTGTGTAGAAGATGGAAATGGGTGAAGAATATTTCATGAAGATGGCATTGCGCGAGGCTGAAAAGGCATTCGAGGAAGGAGAAGTGCCTGTAGGTGCTGTGGTGGTAATCAATAACCGCATCATTTCTCGTGGGTATAATATGGTTGAAAAATTGAATGACCCTACAGCCCATGCTGAAATCATTGCACTAACCTCCGCCTTCAATGCATTGGGTTCAAAATACCTTCCGGATGCAACGCTCTATGTAACTGTAGAGCCTTGTTTAATGTGTGCCGGTGCATTGCATTGGAGCAAAATTGGGAAAATTGTTTGGGGTGCTGAAGATGTCAAAAATGGCCATCAAGTATACACCCAAGAACGTAATCCATTTCATCCAAAAACTCAGATATTAACTGGGCTCTTGGCAGAAGAAGGGGCTTCGTTGATGAAGGCTTTTTTTCGAAGTAAGAGAAGTAAGTAAAAGGCATCGAGGCACAAAGGAGATTACAATACAGTTTATCTTGTTCAATATTCTTTTTTAATTCTTTGTGCCTTTTAATATACTTGTGCCTTTCATAAGTTGCTTTAATTAATTAACTTTATCCAAAATTTATAATTATGTCATTTACATTACCTGCTTTACCATATTCACACGACGCACTTGAGCCACATATCGATACATTAACAATGCAGATCCATCATGGTAAGCATCACCAAGCGTATGTAGATAATCTAAATAAAGCTGTTGCTGGAACACCGAATGAAGGGAAATCTATTGGAGAATTGGTTGCTGTTGCAGGATCTATTTCACCTGCTGTTCGTAATAACGGTGGTGGACATTGGAACCATAGTTTTTTCTGGGAAAGTCTTGCGCCTCATGCAGGCGGCACTCCAGAAGGTGCACTTGCTGCTGCAATTGATGCCTCTTTTGGATCATTCGATGCATTCAAAGAAAAGTTCAACAACGCTGGTATGACACGTTTTGGAAGTGGATGGGCTTGGTTGTTGTTGAAAGATGGTAAACTAGAAATTTCATCCACTCCTAATCAAGACAATCCATTGATGGACGTTGCCGAAGTAAAAGGAATTCCATTGTTGGGTGTTGATGTTTGGGAACACGCATACTATTTGAAATATCAAAACCGCAGAGCCGAATACCTTAATGCTTTTTGGGCGGTAGTAAGCTGGAAAAAAATTGCTGAGCGCTTTCAGGCAGGGTCATAACCACTTCCTCCCCAAGGATGGCATCGTGAGACTCGTTTGAGGGATTTCCAAAACCCTTTAATTACTCCGTATTTTCTAAACGCATCAAGCGCATATTGCGAGCAGGTGGGCGTATACCTGCACTTTGGTCCAATCCATGGTGAGATGGTCAATCTATAGAGATTGATTAATAAAACAAAAGGGGCAATCAATACCTTTCTAAATAGTACGTTGAGCTTTATCATCTATTGGTAAAGCTATTCATTTCGGTGAAAACCCATGCTCTATTTGGGTAAATTCCTTCTATCCGCAGTTGATTTTAACTTGATATGGGCATGTTTAGGTACGAAATTTAGAAAAAAACGTACATGGACTCAAGCTTAGTATCAAAGCAGATTGCTTCCAATTTTAAAATGGGTGAAGAAAAAGAAACCCATCAGTCGAATACAGAATCGGGTGAGTTGCATTCCACTGTTTTGAAGCAAACTATTCCAGAGAGGAATCATCATTCTCCATCCTTAACAATCCGTATCCGGGATAAGATAAAGCTGTTTGAGACTATACTTCCGCATGAGAATTTATCAGACATTGAAGTGTATAATCATGTTGCAAGGTGGTCGGTTCAACTCAGGTATCATCGCATTTTATTGATATTTAATGATCGAATCACAAATGTTCGAGATCGCTATCGATATCTAACTGAAGTTTTTTTTGATATTCAACTTCCGTCTCATCCAGAGGAGATGCAGTTTTGTTTTATCTATGATCGGGTTGGGGAAGAAACAGGTGCTTCCATGGAGGATGAGAAAGTCAGCAGGTTGATTGAAGCGGTTTTGAATAAAGAGCATGATAATGACTTTACCCAGTTGAATCGAAGAGTGCGATTGAACAATTTTACCAACCTATCTGAGCCTGAATTTCATTATGTCATAGACAGATATCATAAAAAAGTTCAAAAAACGGTTTGCAGGTCTATTGAGGTACTTGCCAAAAAAATTATACACGACAGGCTAGTATTCCAGGGAGTGCATGAAGTGGCAAATTGCTATCTAGATCAGTGTGATATAGTAAAAGGTGATTGGCGTGTAGAGTTAGTTTCATTAGATGGTCATTGGCGGGTGGTGGATATACAGGTTGGGGGCGTGGAGTTTTGAAAACGCTTGGCGCTGTGCGCTTCGCGCGCTTTACGCTGAACGCTTGACGCTTTACGCTTTACGCTTGGCGCTTCGCGCGCTTGACGCTTTACGCTCTGTGCCTTTGTACCCATGCACCTTTTCTATATTCACTATTGCCTATTGCCTCTTCCCTATTGCCTTGCTTTGTGCCTTTGTACCTCTGCCCCTTTTTTTATCGCTTTACGCTGAACGCTTGGCGCTCTGTGCCTTTTTGTATTCACTATTGCCTATTCCCTCTTGCCTCCCTTCGTGCCTTTGTGCCTCTGCCCCTTTTCTGTATTCACTATTCCCCTTCTCTAAGCAATTTTCATTAACTTTGCCACTCTAAATTTTACTTGTTGGCAACAGAACCATCTTTTTTTAAACGCCTTAGGAATGTAGGTGACCCCGAATCGGAGATGAGTTTCGTAGATCATCTTGAAGTACTTCGTTGGCATATCGTTCGTTCTGTTATAACCATTGTAGTATGTGCAATATTATTCTTCATTTATATCGATGAAATATTTGATATCGTCATTATGGGGCCTACTCGAAATGACTTTATCTCATACCGTGTTTTTTGTAAAATGAGTCATCTCTTGGGAATGGGCGACTCCTTATGTATGCCTCCGATGAAGTTGAACCTCCAAGTCAATTCCATCAGTGGAACATTTATGTCTAGCATCACTATTGCATTTGTGGGGGGCATGATTGTTGCCTTCCCATTGATTTGTTGGGAAGTATGGAAGTTTATTCGCCCAGCGTTAAAGCCTAGTGAACTTAAGTACACCAGTGGAATTATTTTTTGGGTCAGTACATTTTTCTTTATTGGCGCCTGCTTTGGCTATTTTATGTTGGCCCCTTTCACCTTTAATTTTTTAGCTAACTATACCATTGGAACATTAGGCTCTATCAATTATATGCCTACGCTGAGTGATTACCTAGATACATTGATTGATATTACCTTAGGTGCTGGTGTAGCGTTTGAATTGCCGATGGCTACTTGGGTGCTTGCTAAGCTCGGTATTATTACTCCTGGGTTTTTAAGAACATACCGCAAATATGCCTATGTTGTATTGCTTGTTTTGGCAGCAGTAATTACGCCTTCACCCGATTGGGGATCACAGTTGATTGTTGTCATTCCACTCGTGATGTTGTACGAAATAAGTATCATCATTGCAGTTCGAGTGAGCAAGAATAGGGATAAGGATTGGGAATAAATTCTAATTAATTCTTTTAGTATGACAAAAATAGCCATCGGTTCAGATCATGCAGGCTTCAATTACAAAGAAGCAATCAAAGATCATCTTGTACAAGCAGGATTTGAAGTAAATGATTTGGGAACCTTCACTGAAGCGTCTTGCGACTATCCTGATTATGCGCATGCCGTGGCACTTGCCGTTGAAAACGGATCATCACTGTTTGGCGTACTGGTTTGTGGCTCTGCAAATGGAGTGGCCATTACTGCAAATAAACATGCTGGCGTTCGCGCAGCAATTTGTTGGGAAAAGGAAATTGCCATCCTAGCTCGTGCACATAATGATGCCAATATAATATGCATACCTGCGCGTTTCGTTCCGGTAGACGCAGCATTAGAGATGGTGGATGTGTTCCTTTCAACTGAATTTGAAGGGGGACGCCATGCAACGCGTGTTGGCAAGATTTAGTTTTTCATTCTCTTTTTATTTTTCAGCTTATTTTGATCAACAAATCACGGTTGATATCACTCTCACCTTCTGCAGATTAGGTTTAATATTTTAGGTTATTAAAAAGGTACCTTTTTGGTATGCTATATTGTGATGATTGGTAGCAAATCATGCCTAACATTTCAGTTTTTTGAGCGATATTGCCCTTAGATAAATAATTCATCTTAATCGATAAATTTCTACTTCTTATGCAAAAACTTCTTATCATTTTTATCTTTTCATTCTTAGGGTTAACTTCTTTTGCTCAAAAAATAGTATCTGTTTCAAAAACATTTGCAGCAACCATCACGGCGGAAGACCTTAGTAAGCATCTCTATATTGTAGCTGGAAAAGAAATGGAAGGCCGCGAAACTGCTAGTCCTGGTCAACGTAAGGCAGCAGCATATATTGAAAATCATTTTGCTTCACTCGGACTAAAACCAGGGAATAATGGGTCTTATCAAATGTCCTATCCAGTGTATAAAGATACTGTGTTGGGCGTTGATCTAATGCTTGATGGTAAAGGGTTTGAGCTGAATAAAGACTTTGTTCCGTCGTACTATTTAAACAATAACGTAACCAATAATTTTTCTGAAATTGTTTTTGTTGGACATGGCATTGTTGATAAGGATGTGGATGATTATGCTGGACTAAATGTAGCTGGCAAAGCGGTATTAATTATGGAAGGTGCCCCTGCAGATTTTAAACCTTCTCAATCTGGATACATGGCATCCTCTGGCATGTATGGTAAAATGCTCACTGCTCGAAGCAAAGGTGCTGCGGCAATACTTATTTCTGGTGGAGGTTTTCCTCGCAAGTCGGGTAAACCAGCTGGAGCGATGAGCAATGACATATTTAAGGCTGAAGTATTTCCTAATATTTATACCATCTCTGATAAAACAGCTTCAGCGATTGCGGGAAGTGATTCATGTTGGACTGCTTGGAAAGAGGCTGGAAAAAAAGGCAAAGTTGCTGGTACCGTGATCAACGCCAATATTAAACTTTCATTTCAAAAGGCAGTCACGGAGTTGGCTAGTAGCAATGTATTGGGTATTTTGGAAGGTTCAGATAAATCAGATGAGTGGTTAGTGGTTACTGCACATTATGATCACTTAGGGAAAGATGGTGATGTTATCTACTATGGTGCCGATGATGATGGCTCCGGAACTGTTTCTGTTTTGGAGATAGCAGAAGCATTTGTAAAAGCAAAAGCTGCAGGAAAAGGGCCACGTCGTAACATCCTATTTATGACAGTAAGTGGTGAAGAAAAAGGCCTTTGGGGGTCTGAGTATTTTTCAAATCACCCAACTATTCCATTGGATAAAGTTACTGCTGATCTTAATATTGATATGATCGGAAGGATAGATACAGAGCGCACTTCAGGCGATACAACGAATTATATTTATGTTGTTGGAGATGATAAATTGAGTACTGAATTAAAGCCAATCAGTGAAGGCGTTAACAAACAGTTTACAAAGCTTGTATTGGATTATAAATTCAATGATCCTAAAGATCCTCAGCGAATTTATTACAGAAGTGATCATTATAATTTTGCTAGCAAGGGCGTACCTATCATATTCTATTATGATGGCATGTTATTGGCAGATTATCATCAACCAACCGATACCCCCGACAAAATTAACTATGACTTGATGGCAAAACGTGCACAATTAGTCTTTCATACGGCATGGGAAATGGCGAATCGTGATAAAATGATCGTGAGGGATAAAAAGTTAGATTAATTAGCATCTTTAAGCATGTTGGCTTGATGATTTAGTAAGCCATCTGCGTAATATTCTTCTTCATTTTTCGTTAAATTTAGAAGATGAAAAACAAGTGAACAGGGAGATAAAAGATAGGGAGAGAATTATAGGTATACTCATTGCAAAACACTGAATATGCCAACTTCTCTTCTAGGCTTTTATCTCCCTTTTCATTTTTTATAATGTGTTGATAATTAATTGTTAACGCAAAGATTGACTTCTGTTAATTGAGCTATCTTTGATTAGCAAGTCTTACAGCACACATTAGTAAGACCCATTCAAGCATTCAATAGGGTTTCTCGGTCCAATTTAATCATGTGACTGAGGTGGCGAAGCCATAAAAAATATACAATGAGTGAAGTGAAGAAATGGTATGCTTTGTATACCAAGCCAAGATGGGAAAAGAAAATTTTTAAATCCTTGCAGTTGAAAGGAATTGAAGCCTATTGCCCATTAAATAAGGTTAGACGAAAATGGAGTGATCGAATCAAGGTTATTGAAGAGCCGTTATTCAAGAGTTATATATTTGTCAGGGTGTCAGAAGAATTAAAGACAGAGATTCGGTATGTGGACGGTATACTGAATTTTGTATATTGGAATGGGAAACCGGCTATTGTAAAAGATGAAGAAATTATTGAGATTAAGAAATTCATGTCGGAATACGAGGATGTAGAAGTAAGAGCGATTGAT
>CANKGM010000095.1 GCA_947481355.1 Chitinophagaceae bacterium | reverse complement strand
TTACATTGTGAACAGGAGAGTAAGTTAAAAGATATTCGAGCATTTCTTTGGAGTCGTCGGCTGTACCATAGTCATATGCCCAACCTGCACCTGCTGTAAATTTGTGATAACGTAGCATATCCAACACACCTACTTCCGGCACAGCAACTTTAAAAAGTTCTGGACGTTGTGTCATGGCTGCCGCAACCAGCAAGCCGCCATTTGATCCACCATTGATAGCAAGGTAATCACTGCTGCAATATTTATTTTTTATTAAGTATTCTCCTGCTGAAATGAAATCATCAAAGACATTCTGTTTTTGCATTTTAGTTCCAGCATCATGCCATTTTTTCCCGTATTCACCGCCGCCTCTAATGTTCGCAACAGCATATACTCCACCCATCTCGAGCCATACCGCGACAGTTGTACTGAAATTCGGGGTCAGACTTATATTGAATCCGCCGTAGCCATAGAGGATAGTAGGATTTTTTCCATTGAGCTTTAACCCTTTCTTGTGTGTGATGATCATTGGTATCTTGCTACCATCTTTCGATTGGTAGAAAACTTGTTTAGACTCATAATCGGCACTATTGAAATCAATTTTTGGATTCCAATAGAGAATTGATTTTCCATCTTTAGGATCAAACTTGTATATGGATGAAGGTGTATTGTAATTCGCAAAACTATAATACAATTCTTTTTCTTCTTTTTTGCCTGCGAAGCCAGACGCAGAGCCTATACCAGGTAGTTCTATCTTTCTGATTAGTTTTCCTTCATAGTCATACTGTTCAACTCTGGAAGTTGCATCAACCATATAATGTGCAAAAATGAATCCGCTACCAATAGATGGTTCAAGTACTTGTTCTTTTTCGGGAACTAAGTCTTTCCAGTTTTCGGCACCTGGCTTAGATACATCAGTGGTAACTATTTTTTGATTCGGAGCATTTTTGTTGGTAACAATAATTAGTTTGGTGCCTATGTTGTTGAGTATATAGCTGTCTGTATCAAATCCATTGACTATAGAAACAATAGGGGAATTCTCTGTAGTTAAATCTTTAATATATAACTCATTACCAGAAGTGGATTGTGATGCAGAGATGATTAGGTATCTGTTGTCTTCGCTAACAGAGCCACCTACATACCTTCTTTTTTGTTCGATGCTACCACCAAATATCAATTTGTCGTCCTTCTGTTTTGTACCTAGTTTATGATAATAAAGTTTGTGTTGGTCAGTTTTTGCTGATAGCTCACTTCCCTTTGGTTTATCGTAGCTAGAGTAAAAAAATCCTTCGTTCCCATTCCATGCAAGTCCGCTGAACTTAATATCTATAAGTGTATCATCTAGAATTTTTCGGGATTCAGCTTCTATAATAATCACTTTTCTCCAATCGCTTCCACCTTCTGAAATCTGATATGCGGCAAGTTTGCCGTTTTTAGAAAATGCTATTCCTGCAAGTGATGTAGTTCCATCAGCAGAAAATTTATTTGGATCGAGAAAAACGGTAGCGTCTTTATTTTCTTTTTGTGAATACAATACATATTGATTCTGAAGTCCATCGTTTTTGTAGAAGTATTTAACACCACCCTCAGTGAATGGAGCACTTAGTTTTTCAAAATTCAATAATTTAGAAAGTCTATCCTTGATTTTATTCTTAAACGAAATTTTATTCAGGTAATCATAGGTGAACTCATTTTGACGAGCTACCCAATTTTCAGTTTCTTTACTACGATCATCTTCTAACCAACGATAGGGATCTTTGATAATTTGTCCGAAAAGCGTGTCAGCGCCGATATTCTCTTTTTTTGTTTCTGGATATTTGTATGCCATTATTCCATTTTCTTTTGAAAGTGCATGAGCTTTGTTAGCACTAGTTGATTTAGTTTCATTTTGCCCGAATGAAAACGTTGCAAGAAACAACGAGAGGGTTAAAAAATACAGTTTCATTTTATGTTTAGTTTTAGCTGAATTCAAAATAGATGCTGATGATAACAGAATTTATTTTTTAAACAAATAACTTATCTAAAAGTTACAATTTAGGTATATTTTTTGTTGCAACTAGCCTTAAGTCACTAGTCAATAAAGAAAAGCCATATGAACTAATCAATAAAATTATTCCAACTATTTTACTGCAATGCCTGTTGAACCTGAAGGAAGATTGAATCGATCTTCTATTTTTTCTAACCCTCCCATTGAGGTAATATTAAATACACGAATACTTTGATCGTCGTAATTGAGTACATAGGCAAACTTAGAATCGTCTGATATGGATATATCAAGTGGTTTTATTCCAGTCGTAGCTGTGATGCCACTGGGTTGCATTATTGTAAAAGAAGATGATGAATTGATTGTATATCCAGTAACACTATTGCTGTTTGCGTTGAGAATATAAACATACTTACCATTTGGAGTAGTAGCCGCCCAACAAGCTGAAACCTGATTGGTAAGGAATGGTCCTGCAACAGAAGTAATACCTGTAAGGGTTACATTATATACACTCATGGCACTCTGTCCTGCTTCACTCACATAAATATTGCCTTGATTTCCTACTGCAAAACCATAAGGCCTTGGAGAGTTGGAGTCGATGGAAAATTTTTCTCCGAGAGTTCCATCACTATTCAATTTAAACGCAATAATTTTATTGGTTGATTTAAGTGTGATAGCCAGCATTTTGCCATCTTGTAAAAATGAAATCTGTGCTGGGTTGGTTGCGATTGTATCCAATGTTGTCCCTCCATTTTCAATAGGTGTTAGGATACCGGCATCTGATAAATTATACCCAGCAATTTTTCCATTATCATTAGCATTTAAAACATAAACAAGATTGTTAAAACATGTTATGCTTATAGGCTTACTACCATTGGAAGAAATAGTAGACGTAAGCTGTAAACCTTCATTAATAACCTTTAAAGCACTGATGGTATTGCTAGCCGCATTAACTGCAAGAATCCATTTTCTGTCATGGCTAATAGTAATTGGACCTTGGCTCATCAATGGTGAACCTGTACCTTTTCCATCTGTTCCTGTTTTGGAAAGATATACCAAAGAACCATCTAAACTATTTCTACTATACGTCAAGACAGCATTACTGTCGACATTGTTTGTTAATACATAAAGAAATTTATCTTCAACTGTTTTGATAGGCTCTTCTTTTCTGCAAGAGAGAATTCCTGTGATGACAAGAGAAAAACAAACTGCAGTTAATAAATTTTTTGTCATATTTCTTATGATATATTTATTTGTCAATGATAAACTAGTTTAATATTAAAATCTCTAATGAGATTTCATTTTATTCGATTTTAGTTGATGAAAATACACGAAAGAGCAGTTGAGTTAAACTAGTAAAAACCACTTATTATAACATAGGCTCATCTCGTCTAATGCATGATTTTCATTATTTTTTGTAAAATTAAGACAAAAATTAGCTACAGCCTTGAGTTGAACCTTAGGCCCTCTAGTTATCAGACAGCAGTCTGCCTGAATTAGACACCAAGTTATGTCAAGCTATTGTCAACTTATAATGCTATTATTTTGTCTGCTTCTCTAATTCCGCTCAGGTATGCTCCGTGTACAGTACCTCTATAGTCTCTTATGGTATGTTCCCCTGCGAAAAATAATTTATTGCTTATTTCTTTTGCCATGGTGTCAAAATCGGTAGAGGTTGTGCCGTTTGGTGCAAAAGAATATGCTCCAAAAGTGTTGATGTTTTTTCCCCATTTGGTGCGTAACATATTTGTTGGGGTAGGAATGCTATTGCCATAAATGGTTTTTAGTTGAGCCATTACTTCGCTAATTATTTCGCCATCGCTCAAACTTTCTGTAACTGTTGCATAGTCACCAAAAGCAAATGTCATTAGGCTATTGGTTGTTGGCAAGAACTTCAACATATTCATAAAATAGTTGAACTTGCCTTTTGTGTCTGGCGTATAGCCGATGTATTGAACATCTGTTTCCCAAAATGGAGTATTCCAGCTAAATAGAAATTTGTTGACGTTACCCATTTTTGTGTTTTTAATAGCACCTTGTTTATCTATTGGCAACGTTGGATTAAAGAAAACGCTATTATTTTTCAACACACCTAATGGCACACTAACAATTACATAATCTGCCTCAACTGAATCTCCGTTTACGTTAACCAATGATTTTATTGATGTATAATTTACTTCTGTTACTCTGCTGTTCAATCTAATATCTAATCCTTGCCCTAATAAATTTGCTATTTTGTCATAACCATTGGTGACAATTACATCTTTCCCCGAAAATGCTTCATCATCATCAAAGTATTTAGAGGATAATGTTGAAATATCGCCGCCTGTGTCAAATTCTAAATAAGCAGATAACATATATTTCCAAAGTCTATTGTTTTCTTGTGTGGGATACAACGAATTAAAAACTTCTAGAAAACTCTGACTTTGTGTACCTATGCTTCTAACTGCATTTAGTGCATTTTCAAATTGTGTATATTGGGCATCAAGAAAAGCATCAGAATAAGCCGTTCCATTATTGTCAAATACTTTAAGGCTGTCATCATCTGTCAAATAGGTATTTGCATCTGCTTGAGAGGCCAAATTTGTGATTGGGTTTCCTTTGGGTCCATGGATCCAACTTGCACCTTCGTCAAAAGCTATCCCCAAGCTTCGGTCGGTTCGTATTCTTCCACCAATTTTTTCTTGTGCTTCTAAAACAATTACGTTAAAGCCTTTATCTTTTAATTTTTTTGCTGCTGCAAGCCCTGAAATACCTGCACCAATCACAATTACTGTTTTCCCATTTGGCGGTGTGATCTCGTCGTCTTTATTACAAGAAGTCAATAAATTAGGGGCAAGGAATAGAAGGGGTATGGTTTTTAATGTGCTTAATACAAATATTCTTCTTTCCATACACTTTATCTATTATCAATCACTTTTGAGAACTTCCTAAAATAGAATACAACTCTTAAATTTATGGGCTTCAAGATCTCATCTAAAATCGAGAAATAAATCTACACTTACTCATAAAATTTACCTAAAAATCATATTCCTGCTGAAATACATTATCATTTGTCTATAAAGTCATCGCCACTTGCACAATGATGTACAAACTAAAGAATATTATTGATGATGGTTCCTCTACATGATTTTTAACTGCTTGCCATTCTCCTTATAACAAGTATAATGTGGACTATAAAGATATTTTCACTTAATTTGAAAAACTTTTCCCATAATGATTCATCGCCTCTTTTCTGAACCCTTGGTTGCTAGTAATAGTGTCGTACTTGATTTAAGTGCCAAGAATTTGGAATTAAATCCATCTATCTATGGCAATGTCTCTGCATTTTGCGACTATATAGTGAATAAATTAGGCACAAAGATTGGTTATGGTGGATACTTGGAACACCGCGTTATCTATGAGTCATATGAGAATTTTGCTACTGCCTCTGCAGATTTCAGGAATATTCATTTGGGAATTGATTTTTGGACAACTACAGGCACAGCTGTCTTTGCCCCATTAGAAGGAGAAGTGCATAGCGTTCAGGTTAATCATGGATCTGGAAATTATGGTCCAACGATTATTGTATATCATCCTGCTGAAAAAATATACAGTTTATATGGACATTTATCAAGTGCCGATTTAGTTCATCTTGATGTAGGGTCACCCATAGCTGCGGGACAGCTACTTTGCCACTTGGGGAGACCAGATGAAAATGGGGGATGGCCGCCGCATCTTCATTTTCAATTGATCCGAGACATACAGGGTTTTCAAGGTGATTATCCTGGAGTTTGTTCAGAACGAGATCTTCTATTTTATTCCAATAACTGTCCGGATCCCTCTACTTTTTCATTTCCTAATTAAACACATGTTGCGCTTAGCTACTAATGAAGAATTGATTTTTTCCATTTCCACGAAAGATGCAATAATGCTTTGATTGAGTTTGTGACTATTAGGAAATTAAAGGGGTTGAACTTTCTGTAAAATTGCAGGAAGTTGGCATTCATATTTTGTTTATCTACTTTTATGTAGATGAAAAAAGCTATCATCATAGGAGCAACAAGTGGAATTGGCAAAGCACTAGCCGAAATTCTTTTGCGTGAGGATTATGTAGTTGGAGTAACAGGCAGAAGAGATGAGTTGTTACAATCTTTAAAGGAAATAGATTTAAAGCGGGTATTCTTTGAGAGAATGGATGTCCAAGAATTATCAACCCTAGAGTTAATTTGTAATAAACTAGTTAATCAGATTGGGGGTTTAGATTTATTGATTATTTCAGCTGGTATCGGTAAGGAAAATGAAGAGTTGGATTTTGAAGTTGAGAACGATGTAATTAAAACTAATATACAAGGGTTTACTTATATAGCAGATTGGGCGATGAGGTATTTTAAAGAACAGGGTTCTGGCCATCTAGTTAACATTAGCTCTATTGCCGGAGTTAGGGGAAATGGAATTGCTCCATCGTATAATGCTACAAAGGCTTATCAAATCAATTACTTGGAGGGGTTAAGATTAAATGTAAAAATTTTTGGTTCACGAATTACCATAACAGATGTTCGTCCAGGTTTTGTTGATACTGCCATGGCGAAAGGTGACGGTCTGTTTTGGGTTGCCCCAGTTCACAAAGCTGCTGAACAAATGTTTGAAGCCATCAATCAAAAGAAGCAAGTCGTTTATATCACAAAGAGGTGGAATTTAATCGCCAACCTATTAAGAATAATCCCCTTTTCAATTCTTAAAAGAGTTTAAGTAAACAGGTTTACACTATATAAGTCTAACCGTTTTATGTTTATATCCACTCCTCTTAGAGTCGTAAGATGCTACTATACTGTGATGATTGAGTATATGACTAGTTGAAAATTTAAGGGCTGATTTAATGGTCATAACTAATTACTCTTGAAATTTTCCAGTTGCCATTTTCATTCTTCCAAATCATTAAAAATTTGAAAGTGCCTATTTCAAGTTTACCATTTTCAATGTGCTTGAATTGGTGCTTGCCAATTTCTATTGCCCCATAACCCTCAATAGGGTGAACTTCTAAACTCTCTTTGATAAGATTTCTTTTAAGATCATAATCTCTATTAAATATGGAATTGAAATTTTCAAAAACCTTTTCAAAACCAATAAGTCCGCCATTATCTTGATACCACTCAAGGTCTCTTGTAAAATAGGTCTTCATCAAATCCAGATTCTTTGAATTATATGTTGCAAATAATGAACTATCAAGATTGGCTATTTTATTAAAAAGCTCTATTTGGGTGGCTGCCACTTTTCTTTCGTTTTGGCTTTGAGCCAAAATACTTGCACAGATTGTGAAAGTCAATAATAATAGGATTAGATTTTTCATTTTGTAAATATACAATAGATGTAACCGGCCTAACGCAATGATGGATAAAGAAAAGTTTCGTACTGATTAATTCGGACGGGCCTTGTCTTCTTGGGCTCCCCTTTTCCTCGAAAGATCCAACCACAATGCGATGATTG
>CANKGM010000094.1 GCA_947481355.1 Chitinophagaceae bacterium | reverse complement strand
CGCCCATTACAGTTGGACAAACTGCTTATACAGATGTAGCGGTTACTGTTAATGCTAATGCAGGGCCATTTGAAGTTACATCACCTAATACGTCAGTAACATTGGGTATTGGAACAACACAAACTATTAAATGGAATGTAAATAACACGAATGCTTCTCCGATAAACTGCGCCAATGTAAAAATATCATTGAGCACAGATGGTGGGCTAACCTTTACAACTGTATTAGCAGAAAGTACTCCAAATGATGGAACGGAAGATCTTCTATTACCATCTACTGCAACCAATACAGCAAGAATTAAAATCGAAGCAGTTGACAATATATTTTTTGATGTAAGCAACACTAATTTTATTATTGGTCAGCCACCACTATGTGGTGATCCAACAGGACTTAACACCACAGCTATTGGAAGCAATAGTGCTACATTAGGATGGAATGCGGTGACTGGAGCAACAGGATATACTCTAGATTACAAACTCAATACAGCAAGTACTTGGACAAATTACTCAAATTTGCAAGCAACAACCACCGCAACAGTAAATAGCTTATCCCAATCATCATTGTATGATTGGAGGGTAATAGCTACTTGTCCTGCGGGAAATGGAAACTATGTAGCAGCCCAATTCACGACCACTACCCCAACATGCCAAAGCGCATATGATTCAAGTGCAAATGGAACAACAACCGGTGCAGCTAGGATACCATTCAATACAGATATCAAAGGAATGATTAATCAAAAGAGTGATGTTGACAACTACAAGTTTGTCATCACTACTGGTGGAACAATTACTATTACACTCACAACATTACCAGCCAATTACAATCTTAAACTATTAAATAGTGCAGGTACTCAAGTAGGTATATCACAAAAAAGCAATACGAGCAATGAAAGCATAAGCTATACAGCTACTGCGGGCACCTATTATGCGCAAGTATATGGAAGCACTACGAATACCTTTAATTCAACATCATGTTATACATTAAAAGTAACATTAGGTACAGCGACTAAATTAACAAATACTATTCCAGGAGCTGTAAATCTAGAAAATAGTTTGGCCCATTCAACAGAAGTAAACAATACAAAAATTGCCATCTATCCAAATCCTGTTAAGGGAATTCTAAATGTGAATATGAATACTATAAAAGGGGTGTCGGAGATTAAAGTTTATAGCACTAACGGAGTATTGCTACGATCTTATAAAACCATACAATCTAATAACCAGTTGAATCTTGCCGGCTTGGTGAATGGTGTCTACATTATCACCGTAACCAACGAAAGTGGAGAGATATCAAGATTCAGAATCGTGAGGCAATAAAAAATAAAGTAAAAGTCAAAGTATCAAAGCTTAAACAAGTTTAAATAACTTATTCTATCATTGTATAAAAACACTGTCCTTTAAATCTCTAATCAGCATTTTATTAAATTCGGGGATAGTATTTCGATTCAATAAATTATTTTCAAGCTTATAATAATTTTTGGAATCATTAGTAAATCGAGATGTATCATAGGTGAAGTAAGGATAGTTATTCTCAGTAGCAATATGTCGAATTCGTTCCTCGTATTTCTTCAATTCTAAATTAGCATTATAATAATTATGGTAGTAAGGTAATTTATAAAAAACGATACTTATACCTCTATTCTTGCACAGTGATATAATTTTCCTAAAATATTTCTCTTCTGTATTATTCCAAGTATAACTATTTAACGTTATAACATTTGATTCTGAAAGAGCCGAAGTGTCTAGATTAAAAAGAGGTGGCGGAATAAACCCATCACGATCCTCAGGATGTTTCTTATTCAAAAGTGAATAACCAATTGAGCCAAATATTTTATACATCGAGAAAATGTTATAATACGAATACTTCAAAAAAGGGATAGAAGAAAACTTGACATATTCTGGATCTAATTCTTTGATTACATTAAACACTACA
The DNA here is from genome assembly GCA_947481355.1 of Chitinophagaceae bacterium. Taxonomy (GTDB): domain Bacteria; phylum Bacteroidota; class Bacteroidia; order Chitinophagales; family Chitinophagaceae; genus Pollutibacter. The sequence continues at coordinate 5,534 of CANKGM010000094.1, read as the reverse complement.
GTATCTGATAAAAAAGCCTGATGCTTGTATGTAGTGAGTAATTTATCTTCAATTGGGTAAAATGATTCAGGTGAAACCTGCAAGAGTAAATATTTGGGGGCTTTCTGAAACTTTAAGTATTGGTATAAATCCAAATAGTTGTCAGCAAAACGGGCTCCAGGATCTCCTAGATTGTATGTTTTTAATCCGGTTGAACTGTCTAATAAAGAAGGGTCAACCATCATTGCTGCTTCACAAGCGCCTAGTACCAGTATGTCAGCATTCTGTTTAACTTGACTAATATAACTACTTTTCAATCGAGGGTATCGCTTCATATAATAATCTGTAGCAAATTCAGCAGCAGATAAAAAAAGAAGGCAGACTAAAATGGTGAATAAAAATTTCTTCCACATAAAATCAAAAATTCATATAAATGAAACGGGTGCCACTATTAAAAACTCCAAAAACAATAAGAAATATAATTAGAAAAGAAATGAGGGGAATACTAAATTTCGATTTATTCAATCGTGAAGAAAGCTTTTCCTCAAACAACAAGTATAATATTGCGAATAAAAATCCTAATCGCATACTGACCATAAATTCCATTTTCCAATCAACGCCATTCAAGATCCAAGATTTTAACGATATATCAGGGAAGAAATTTCGCCAATCAATCAATTTTAATAATAATCGTTTTGCGTCAGCAAGTGAATTAGACCTAAAAAATAAATTTGAAAAAGAAACTAGTATAAAGGTTAACGGTGTAAATATTAATTGATAATAAAATGAAGTCAATTTTTCATTCAATTTAAGCAAATCCTTTTTTAAGAAATTTTCAATAATTAGATACATTATATGAAGACTTCCCCATATTAAATAAGTAACTCCAAATCCATGCCAAATTGCGCTTATAGCAAACGTTGAAATGATTGCAAATACCGTAGCCATCATTCTTTTTGACCTAAATTTATATGCAACTGGATAGTATATGTATTGAGTAAACCAATTGATTAACGTGATATGCCATCTTCTCCACCACTCAGAAACAGACTGAGAGCGAAGTGGCATATTAAAGTTTTCATTTAGATTAATACCAAACATACGAGCTGACCCGATAGCAATGTCCATATAGCCCGAAAAATCAAAATAGAGTTGAATGGTAAATAAAAAACAAGCTATAACTACATCATAACCCGTTTTTACACCAGGATCTATTCCATCAAAATATAAATTGATATAATATGAAAACCGCTCTGCAATGACAAGTTTTTTAATAGCTCCAATGAGAATTCGCTGTAGACCAACAGTGAAATTTTCTTCTGTCAATTTGCTTGGCAAAGTACTTAAACTCGAATTAAATGCCTTTATATTTAAAATTGGTCCAGAAGATATACGAGTAAAGAATGTATTACAAAGGGTAAAAGACAAAAGACTTACTTCCGGAGTATATCTTTTTTTATAAATATCAATTTGATATCCAATGTTTTGAAGTGAATAAAATCCAATGCCGAGCGCTGCAACGAATTGTTCACCGATGAAAGGAGCAGAAAATAATGCTCCAATTTCGAACTCGTTTACAAACCTAAATGCTAATAATGCAAAAATGTTGATTGTGTTTATAGCTACAAGTTTAGGAAAGTTATAAGCTGATTTATATGCATGCTGAGCAAAATAGAAATTCAGTATGCTTAATAATACACACGTTAAAACCGGTATGATTCCGAAAAATGAAAGAAAAAACAAACTAGCCAGTAACAATACAGATTGCTTCAATTTGTTATCATTAAACAAATAGAAAACAATCATTGTCCCGATCAACAGAAAAAAATAGTTCAGAGACCCTGGATTCATATGGCTATTTCAGTTTAGCTGTTATCGCTGTACGCAGATCACCTACATTCTTAAATGAAATCATTTCATCCAACGAAAAACTGATTTCAAAATGCCTTTCAATGGTATCCATCAAACCCATATGAGTCAGCGAATCCCACATAGCAATATCTTTTGCGGTAGACTGATCGTTCAAAACGATACTTGAATCGGAAAATTCCTTTATAAATATCCCCTGAAGTTCTTCCAAGATTTGTTCACTTGTTCTCATGATATAGTGTTGACTTAGTAATTTAATAATGATAATTCTTTTCTATCCAATTTCTGATTCCCATTTAGTGGGATTTTATCCAGATAGACCAATTTAGAAGGTATCATGTATTCAGGTAGGAATCTAAGCATTTCCGACTTCAATTGCTCCTCTGAAATTGACTGACCTTCAATAAACCCTACTAGGTAGTTGAGTCCCACTTCATTTTTCTTAGCAACAATAGCAACAGGACTTTTCACGATATCATATAATACCTTTTCAATTTCAGGAATTTCAATACGATATCCATTTATTTTACATTGAAAGTCTTTCCTACCATGAAATAATAAGTTGCCATATGAGTTTATAGAACAGAGATCCCCCGTACGATAGCATCTTCTGCTTACACCATCAATTTCAATATTGATGAACATTTGTTCGTGTTCCATCCCAACATAACCGTCAATCACCTGTTTACCATAAAAACATAATTCACCTGTTTCGCCCACTTCAAGAGCTGTCCCCTCTTCATTAATTATAAGGTAGTCTACTCCAGGAAATACAGTACCGATAGGCACTATATTATTCACGGCTTCTAATTCAGATTGATTTTCATCCCAGATATATCGAGTACACTTGATGGTTACTTCAGTTGGGCCATAAAAATTATGCACTTCGCCATTAGGCAGGCAATTCTTCCATACAGCTGTGGCATCTTGATATAAGATATCTCCGATGAAGAAGCTATACTTTAAATCAGGAAGTGAAATTTTGCTCAAGTATTTCTTAAGAAACAACAAAATCGTTGGTACCATGCTCACTACGGTTATTTTGTGGTCTTGCAACATTTGAATAATCTCCAAGAATTTCATTCTTCCTGGCTTATTATCCAATGCGTATAGTGTAGAGCCTATTGATAGAGGCACAAACATAGAAAAATAGGAAACGTCAAATGTAAAGTCGAATACTTGCAGAAATCGATCCTCTGGCGTGAAGTGGTATCCATTCTTATCAAAATAATAGTCAAGAAAATCATGAACGTTTTTCCTTGATACAGGAACACCTTTAGGCTTCCCTGTACTTCCTGAAGTGAAAAGAATATAAGCCATGTCTGCATATGTCAAATTAAATGTCATGGGCACATTTGACGGCTTAAATGTTTGAATAGTATAATCCATAACAAGCTGACCAAAATTCGACAAAAAGGGGAATTGGTCATTTATAACTGGAGCTTGATAGATAGAATATAATACACAAGATGGCTGTGTTTTATCGAAAATATATTGGATACGTTCTGGTGCCATATCAGGCTTAAAAGGAAGGATAACATTGCCACTTAAAGAGATTGCTAAAATCCCTGCATAAGTAAATTCATTTAGCTCATCAGCGATTGCAATAACTGATCCTTTTTCGGGAACATTTGCTTCAATAGATTGCTGGATGGATGAAACCAATACCATCAATTCGCCATAACTAAAATATCTCCCATTGTAGAATAATGCAGGGTGATTAGGCATTTTTTCAGCCATTTGCTTGAAATAACCCGCTATTGGAAAATCCATAATTTCAATTTTAACATGTTAATTAGTAAGACATTAACGAGAATCATACCTTTTTATTGCACAAATTTGTTTTGCCCTAGTCCTAATAATCAGAAAATCAATAATTTACAAGGCTTTCTGCCAGCCTTTTTTATCTCGATTTTTGCTAATCGAAATACAATCAAGTAAGTGAAACTAAAATACAAATAATACTTGCTGGTGAGAAAAAATTGAAACGAATTGATGATTTAACTCATTTATTCATCCGCATTTTGGAAACAAACACCAATTCGAGAAAAAAATCAGAGAATCTCAAGCTTAATTTCAGCTCACTTAAAAGGAAAACAATACCCGCATGAAGAATTAGACCACTATAACAATTAGATCGCCATAAAATGATAAAATTTACCTACTAAATACCTCAGGAAAAGGACTATTTTAATACTATTTTTGTTTGATATAAATAGCCCGTTAATCAGGAATAATGCTTTTTAATTCATTAGAATTTTTATTGTTTTTTGTAGTTGTCACAACATTCTACTATTTGCTCCCTCATCGATTTAGATGGATGCTGTTGCTATCGGCTAGCTGTCTATTCTACATGTATTTTAAGCCTATTTATATCCTAATTCTAGGTTTCACGATTGTGGTTGATTACTGGGTAGGGATAGAACTGGAAAAATGCGAGAATCAATCAAAACGGAAAATAATACTTATACTTAGTTTGATAGCCAATCTTGGTGTGCTCATTGAGTTCAAATATGCCAATTTTATAGTAGATAACATCAATCAACTTTTGAGCTTCTCAAATAGTCATGTACAAATACCGCTATTAGAAATTGCCTTACCAATTGGTCTTTCATTTCACACGTTTCAGGCAATGAGCTACACTATTGAAGTATACAGAAAAAATCAGAAAGCAGAACATCATTTCGGTACATATGCATTATATGTGATGTTTTATCCACAGCTTGTTGCTGGACCAATAGAGCGGCCCCAAAATATACTTCACCAGTTTAAAGCAAAAATTAATTTCAGCTATACCAATTTGAAAACAGGGTTAGTATTTATACTTATAGGATTAATCAAGAAAATTGTTATTGCTGATCGATTAGGCTATTATGTAGATTCGTATTATGATAATTTACAAACAATGACCTTCTTGCCCACTGTCATTGCCATCACCTTTTATTCATTTCAAATATATTGTGACTTTTCCGGATACTCATCAATTGCTATAGGTACAGCAAAATGTTTAGGCATTAATCTGATGAAAAATTTCGACAATCCATACTCAGCTTCAACCTTTAGGGATTTTTGGAAAAAATGGCATATATCATTATCGTCTTGGTTCCGTGATTATGTTTTTATTCCACTTGGAGGAAGCAGGGTGTCGTCCTTTCTAACTAATCGAAATTTATTGATTGTTTTTCTTTTATCTGGAATTTGGCATGGGGCAAAATGGACATTTGTATTTTGGGGTCTTATTCATGCCGCGTTTTTAATTTTCGAGAACATTACTAAAAGCAGTAGATTTAGAATTCATAACAAATTCATCAAGCAACTATTTGTATTTGTTATAGTTAGTATTGCTTGGGTATTCTTTAGGTCACCAAGTTTTGAAATTGCGTATACTGTGTTAAGGAAATTAATAGCATTTAACGTTGATAGTCGAATAACACAATTAAGTGCTCTGTTAAGCCCTCTTAATCTATTACTATGTTTTATTTCAATCATTTTATTATACTTCATAGACAGGGTACGTTTTGGAAAAATCAGAAAAAAAGCATTGCTTTTTTTTATAGTAGGTACACTATTGATCATTTTAATTGGAAAAACAAATGAAGCACAATTCATCTATTTCCAGTTTTAAAGTATTACTGCTGAGATATGGCTTACCCTATATACTTGTCATAGCCATAATGCTATTCGCT
>CANKGM010000093.1 GCA_947481355.1 Chitinophagaceae bacterium | reverse complement strand
TTAGAGGTCAAATATACTGGGCCAACAACTGAAAAGCTTAATTTGAGCTTACTTGAGCCCATAAAGGACCAATTGGTTTGGCTTCAGCTTATAAATTGTGGGGTTACTGATGAAGACCTCAAGATAATTGGGGGATTGTCAAATCTGTACAAGCTGAATTTGAACCGAAATAAGATTTCAGATCGAGGTTTTAATGAGTTAATTAGGTTACCCAAGGTTGAATATTTGAATTTGTATGGGACTTCGGTATCCGATAGTGCTATAAATCAATTGGTTACATTACCCAAGCTCAAAAAACTGTATGTCTGGGAATCTAGGGTGGACTCTTTGGGAGTTGAGGCTGCAAAGAGGGTAAATAAAAAGGTAGATATTGTTTATAGACTCAATTAATACATCAATACGGGTAGGTTAGATTCTCTCGAGCAGTTACATTTAAGTTATTGAAATTTATACATTTATGTATAAATTATTTATTTAAGTAATGTATGCAGCATTATACATTAAATATATGTCTGAATGGGGCTGCACCTTACTAAAACGTTTTCAGTAATGAATTTGTCTTTATAGTAAAGGTGTTGTAATATTACGCTGCAAAATCAGATTTTGCCATATTGTATAACTAACTGTTTAATTAAAAATTATGAAATTACGTTTCATGCTTAAGCGTTTTTTTGCTTTAGTTGTGACTGTTGCTTCCTTCCAGGTGGCCATGGCACAAAGCTCAGTAACGGGAAAGGTTACTGACCAAAGTACGGGTGCTCCCCTTTCAAATGTGAGTGTAACCGTTAAGGGTTCTAACAGGGGAACAACAACTAGCTCAACCGGTGTGTACAAGCTTAGTCTTCAAGCTGGAGATGCTAGTTTGGTATTTTCTAGCACTGGATTTGCTGAGACTGAAGTAGCGATTGGTGGCAAAAGCACCATCGATGTTTCATTGGCAACGTCTAGCACAAAACTTTCTGAGATTGTAGTTGTGGGATATGGTTCCCAATCTAAAAAGGATGTAACAGGTGCCGTATCTTCTATTAAAGGAGATCAAATCCAAAATCTTCCTGTATCTGGAGCAACTCAAGCTCTTCAAGGTAGGGTTGCGGGTGTAAACGTAGTGCGTAACGGTGGTAGCCCTGGTAATGCAGGTTCTATCCGTATTCGTGGTACAGGTACTATAAATAATGCTGATCCATTGATTGTTATTGATGGAATTCCTTCTGGAGATCTTAATTCAGTAAATCCTAATGATATTGCTTCTGTGGAAATTTTGAAAGATGCATCAGCATCTGCTATCTACGGAACAAGGGCTGCCAATGGTGTTGTTATCGTAACTACTAAAAGAGGCAACTTCGAACAACCGCTAAAAGTAAGTGTGAATAGCTATACTGGTATGTCTCAGGCTCGTAAGACGTTGGATGTATTGGATGCTAAAACATTGGTTACGTTAAAAAAAGAGCGTTATTTAAATGATGGTATTGATTTGAACGAAGCATGGAATAATCCTTACAACCTAGTTCAACGTACCAATTGGCAGGATGAACTTTTTGGAAACGGAATAACTAATAACACAGATGTATCCCTTACAGGTGGTTCTGCTAAGTCATCTTTTATGATTTCTGCTGGTTCCTATAATGAGAAAGGTATTATCCAAAATTCTTATTTCAAGCGTTATAGCTTCCGTATCAACTCTGATCATAAAGTGGGCAATCGTTTAAAAATTGGCCAAAGTTTACAGATAACTCGTGGTGCTGACAATAGTCTTAATACATTGTCTGCTCAGGATGGTTTGATTTGGAGTGCAGTTCGTTTCATGCCATTTATCCCTGTTAAAAATGAAAATGGCAGTTGGGGTAGTTCACAAAGTGAGCCCAATCAGTTTGGGGATATCAATAACCCAATCTTCACTGTTAACACAGTTGATGCAATCAATATTAATACTCGTTTGTTAGCGAATGTAAATGCTGAGTATGAAATTTTGAAAGGACTGAAATTCAAAACCAATTTGGGCGTAGATGGAAGTCATGGTTCAAATAGAAACTACAATATCATTATTTCTGATCAAACACGTGCAAGAGCTGAAAACTCTTTAAGTAGGGGTTTTGGAGAAGGCTATTCACTTTTATCTGAATATTTCCTTTCTTACAATAAATTGTTCGGAAAGCATAAAATCGATGCGGTTGCAGGTTATACTGCACAAACATTTGATGGTGATTATTTTTCTGCTTCTAAACGTAATTTCCCTAATGAAGCAGCTAGCCAGCGTTATCTTGATGCTGGACAAAGTTTAGGTGGCATCGGTGGAAACCGTAGTTATGACGCATTGCAATCTGGTTTTGCAAGGATAAATTATGACTATAACAAACGTTATTTGTTGACTGCCACATTCCGTGCGGATGGATCTTCTAAGTTTGATCAAGGAAACAAATGGGGTTACTTCCCTGCGGTTTCAGCAGGTTGGAGAATTTCAAATGAGAAATTCTTTAATGTATCATTCATTAATGATTTGAAACTTACAGCAGGTTGGGGTCAATTGGGTAACCAAAATGTTGGTGGACTTCAATATCTAGCATTGATTGGTAATGCAGGAAACTATGCATTTGGTAATACAACGGTTGGTTCAACTGCACAAACAAGGTTGCCTAACTACCTCATTTCATGGGAAACTGCCGAAATGACCAACATTGGTTTGAGTGCTGAAATGTTCAACAGAAGTTTACAAGTTAGTGTGAACTATTTCAATAAGACTACAAATGACATGTTGCTATCTCCTCCAACTATTGGAACAGTAGGTAGGTTGTCTATCCCTGATAAAAACGTAGGGGTATTAAACAATAAGGGTATTGAAATTGACTTGAGTTATAACAATAAAGTTGGGGATCTTTCTTACCGTGTTGGTGCAAACGCATCATTCATTCAAAATAAGGTTGTTAAATTATTTGATGGCAACTACATTGGATCAAGTATTTATGGTCGTCAAAGCCAAGAAATTTCAAGGACTTACGAAGGACTACCTCTTGGTATTTTCTACGGATGGAAAACCAATGGTTTGTATCAAACACAAGCTGAAATTGACAGCGATCCAAACTTGAAAAATGATTCAAGAAGGACTGATGGTTTGGTTGCTCCTGGTGATGTTCGTTTTCTAGATATCAATGGTGATGGTAAGATTACTGAAGGTGATCGTACCAATATTGGTAGCCCTCATGCTAAAATGGTTTATGGCTTCAACACTGATTTCAACTACAAGAGTTTTGATTTGTCATTATTCTTTTTGGGATCACAAGGTGTGAAAATTTTCAACGCTGATAGGATGCAAGGTATTGACCCAACATATCCCTTCAACATGTATGCAGAAACTGCTAACCGTTGGACTGGTCCTGGATCAAGCAATAGCATTCCTAGAATGTCTACAAAACGCAACAACCTAAACTATAGAACATCTGATATGTTTATTGAAGACGGAAGTTTCTTACGTTTGAAAAACATTTCTCTTGGTTATACGTTTAATGAAAGCTTTACCAAGAAACTAGGTATTGGTCGTACACGTTTCTATGTAAGTGGACAAAACGTGTTGACTTTCACCAAATATTCTGGGTTAGATCCTGAGCTTGGTTATGTTGATGGCAATAAGCAACTTAATGTTGATTATGCTCAATATCCACAAGCTCGTACTGTGACTTTAGGCCTTAATGTTAGTTTCTAAACGAATAAAGATTACAACATGAAAAATAGCAATTTTTACAAAGGACTTTTTATACTGTTGACCATCTCTATGGTGGGATGTAAGAAGGATTTGCTCGAGTCAACTCCTTACTCACAATCAACATCGAACACTTTTTGGAGAAACGCGACTGATGCGGTTTCTGCTTCTAATGCACTTTATTCATTACTTGGTGATGAAAACCTTTTCCCTCACACTGAGCAAACTTGGGACATTTGTTCTGATGACCAGTGGAGAGCAGGGGATCATGGTGAAGATCAAGCAATTGAAGAATTTACTTTTGATGCAAGTAACCCACAATTAGGATTTAGCTGGTCTCTAAAATATGAAGTGATTTCTAGAGCGAATGCAATCTTGATCAATGTTCCTAAAATTGAAATGGATAAAGCTCTCCAAGACAGAATTTTGGGAGAAGCATATTTCATGAGGGGCTTGATGTATTGGCAGTTCTATAAAATTTATGGACAAGTGCCAGTAATAACTGAACAGAACGTGATTGAAAATTCTTACAACGTTCCTAAGGCTACGATGGAAGAAATAGAAAGCAGAATTGAAACTGACCTTAAAACTGCTGGTGATTTGTTGCTTGCAACAAATGACGATGCAAATATTGGAAGAGCTACAAAAGGAGCTGCATGGGGTTATTTAGCCAAGTTATATTTATATAAAGAAGATTTTGCTAAGGCTATTGAGTATGGTAATAAAGTAATCTCTGGCCCTTACCAATTGGCAAGCAATTTTGGCGATAATTTTGAGGCTGCAACAGATAACAATCCTGAAATGTTATTTTCAATTCAACGTATACAAGGTTGGACTGAAGACAATTATTGCTCTTGGTATTATGCACCAAGGCCTTGGGATGGATGGGGTTTTCAAGAGCCAACTGATGATTTAGTAAATGAATTTGAAGAAGGTGATCCAAGATTGGGTTACTCTATTGCTAGAGTTGGAGATATGATTGAGGGAGGCCCTGGTGGCGCACCTCGTGAGTATACAGAGGGCTTAAATAATACTGGCCACTATTTCAAAAAATATGCAAAGTGGAGAGCTGATGGTAGCGGTGTAAATATGGACTTAGATGTTCCGATGCTACGTAGTGCTGATACTTACCTTGTAGTAGCTGAAGCTAAGATTAGGTCAGGTCAATCAGGTGATGCTGAAATTAATGCAGTGCGTGAGCGTGCTGGGGTTAATCCAATTAGTGGAGCAGATATTCATGATTTAATTCATGAAAGAAGGGTAGAACTTGCAGGAGAAAATGAGCGCCATGCAGATCTTATCCGTTGGGATAAAGCTAATATCGTTGACATTGTTGCATTATATGCACAAGATAGAGGACAATGGAAGCGTCCAAGAACATTTACCCGTCCTAGGAACTACTATTTCCCTATACCACAACGTCAAATTGATTTGAGTAATGGTGTGTTGGTTCAAAATCCTAATTATCAGTAAATAGACAAGAATCAATATTTATAACCGGTATCTTTACTTTACCTAAGAGTAAATAAAGATGCCGGTTTTTTAATTAATAATACTTGATAATGTCAACTAAAAAGATCTCTTGCATATTGGTATTTTTCTTTTTTGCTTTTGTTAGCTCTTCGTGTAATTCTGGTTTGGATCAAAAAAAATTACAAGGAGCTTGGAGAATAGATTCTTTGTATGATTTCTATAATGGGTTTACTTATATGAATAGAAATCCCCAACCAGCAGAGGTGCACGTTTATAAAGGAGAGCACACAATGCTAAGGAGAGGAATGGGACATGAGAGGCCATATTATTATTCCATTGACGGCAATAAATTAATGATGAGCGATACGCTTGGTGCTCCAGCAACTCCGCATATTGTTTTAAGGTTAGATTCTAGTCAGCTAGTTCTCAAAAAAGAGAGTGCACCTATATTCCCTGGTGAAAAGCAAGAGAGGTATGTGATTCGTTATTTTACAAAAATTCCATTAGACTCTTTAAAATAGCACAGTTCTTTTCTGACCTTGGTAGCTGTATATTTCTACCGAAGTTGCTGATTCTGGGATTTGAATATATCTGCTTGAACTAGAAAGATATCCTGAACCATAGTACATTTCTTTCTTTATAGATGCTCCATTTGCAAGCTTGATGATTGCATAAGCATCATTTGAATTGGCTCGTATGATTCTATCATTGTTTCCTTTCTTAACAGCGAAGGTTAACAATTGATCATTGTTTTGTGTAGCAATTAGTAGAGGTGTATTATCATGCGCTAAAAGTTGTACGAGACCTTTTCCATCACCTTTTACGTTAAATTGACTTGCTTTTTTTAAGAAATTTCCTTTTCCATTTCCTTTAAGCATTAATCCATTGAATGCGTCATAACGACCATTGATTACTTCAGCACTATAGTCATTCCCGATGAGTAAGAGATCATCATTGCCATCACCATCATAATCATTTATTAAAGACCCAAATACTGGAGCAAATTGTGCCTCAACCTGAAGGGGATTAATTTTCCATTCCGAATTACCATGATTGATTACTAGAGAGGTCTGCATGGTATTTACAGTAAATGAACTTGCCTCTTTTATTTTTTCTTCTGAGAAAATATCGTGAAGTGTTGCATTTGCGTAGTCATGGTATAGAAGGAATTTTTTTCTTAGTCCAGGTAATTGTTGCATAAGATCATCTCTAGGATGACTTGGGTATGTTTTACCATCCTTTGTATAAGTGATGACGGCATTGTTATTCCCGTTACCACTGAAGTCATTTACATAAATTTGAAGTGGATTTTCTGCTGATGTTGTATAACGGCTATTCAGTCCATGATTACCTACGAGATAATCAATGTATCCATCATGATTGATATCTGAAGCCTGTATGCTATTCCACCATCCAATGCTGTTCGCTAATCCAAGTTCATTGGTGCTATTTTGAAATGATTTTTCATGGTTAATGTAAACGGTGATTGGCATCCACTCACCCACTATTATAAGATCGGGCAAGTTATCGTTGTTTACATCAGACCATACTGCAGCGTTCACCATGCCTATATGGTTTAGTCCTGGTGCCATCTTAGTTGTTATGTCGATGAATCTACCACCACTATTTTCAAGCAACTGACTTGTTCCTCCTTCAGGATAGTGTTGTGGCTTTATTTTTCCGCCAACAAAAAGATCAAGGTCGCCATCGGCGTCAAAATCAGAAGCGGTAACACATGATCCGCTGGTAAAATTTCTAGGTAATGCTTGTCTGTCGATTGTAAAATTTCCTTTGCCATCGTTAACATAGAATCGATCTTGGTAATACTTAGAGCCCTCTGCAAATTCGTTTCCTCCGCTTACTACATATAAATCAAGGTCATTATCATTGTCTGCATCAAACAATAACGAACCCATATCCTCTTCGTATTTTTTTCCTAAATCAAGTTGGCGAGAAGTGAATTTTCCATTCGCCTGTTGGAAAAATAATTCACCTGATTGGTTGTAAGCGCCTCCAATAAAAAAGTCATCAAGTTTATCTCCATTCATATCTCCTACTGCGATGCCAGGACCACCCATTGAAAATTTGTGTGGAAGAAGTGGTTGAATATTAAAATCAGTGTAAGGAGTTTCTTTGTGTAAAAAATTGATTCCTAGATTAGCTACATTAGTTATCCAGTCGGATTCTATCTTTTTATTTTGGAAAGTTTCAGTTTTACTTTCTGTGAAATTAATTTTTAATAGCTGATTGGCTTTTACATTAGCAAGAAGTTTAAGTTGCCCATTTGGCCATGTAATTACAATTGAATCAACGTGTGTTGCTTTCCCAAGTCCAAAATGAATTTCATCTTGCAT
>CANKGM010000092.1 GCA_947481355.1 Chitinophagaceae bacterium | reverse complement strand
GTTCATCTCTGAGTTGAAGCGATTTGGAAGGTGGAAAACAGCCTTAATTCTCATGAGCATATCATGGGGAGCGTTGTTTTTATTTGCATTAGTTCCAGCTCCCTATGGCATGTTTTTTTTATTTATTAACGGATTTCCACTTGGGTTTTTGTGGGGGATCGTGTTTAGTTATGTAGAAGGTAGACGAACTACTGATTTTATTGGTTCTGTTTTGGCTATCAGCTTCATTTTTGCGGGAGGATTCACAAGGTCTGTCGCAAAATGGTTGCTTATTGATATGCATGTTACTGAAACATGGATGCCCTTTGTTGCTGGACTTATTTTTGCCTTGCCCTTAGCATTATTTATTTTTCTATTGGAACGAATTCCAAAACCAACTGATGCGGATATCGAGGAACGCACTGAGCGACTTCCTATGTCAAAGGATGATCGGAAAAAGTTTTTAAAATTGTTTACCGTTGGGATTTTCGCGGCAACATTTACCTATACTTTACTAAGTATCATGCGAGACATAAGAGATAATTACATGTCAAACATATGGAATGAACTTGGATATGGGAAAGACTATTCAATCTTTACTAAGACGGAAACTAGAACTTCAGTAGCAATCTTAATAATGATTGGTTTACTTGTATTGATTAGAAAAAACATCAGGGCTTTTCGATTTATACATCTTATTATTATTATGGGATTTCTTTTAGCTGGGATATCATCTTGGTTGTTTGTTCAGCATAGAATTGAGGGGGGGCTTTGGATGCAATTGGTTAGTTTAGGTCTTTATATGGGCTATATCCCTTTTCAATGTATTTATTTTGAACGATTGATAGCAACATTTAAGGTAAAAGGAAACGTAGGGTTCTTGCTTTATATCGCTGATTCATTTGGATACTTAGGAAGTGTGTTGGTAATGCTTGGCAAAGAATTTTTTGATGTACACGTTAAATGGTCAGATGTCTACTCACAGGGAGTAGTCATTGTTTCTGTCATAGGCATATCTGCTACGATACTTTCGTTTATATATTTCAATCATAAATACAAATTGCTAAAGTCCAATTTATGATGAAAAAATCAGCAATAGTGATTGGTGCTGGTATTGTCGGATTGGCTGTTGCACGGGCCTTAACGATTCGGGGTTATGCTGTAACAGTTATTGAAAAATCGTCTAAATCTGTTGGCGCATCTATCCGAAATTTCGGAATGGTGCTTCCAATTGCCCAGCCGGATGGAATCTTATTTGAACGGGCAATGAATTCTCGTCGAATATGGAAGTCGTTATGTGTTGATGCAAAAATTTGGCATGATGAAGTGGGCTCATTGCAACTAGCCTATGCTGATGATGAATGGCAGGTGCTTTCTGAATTAGCTGAGTTATACAAACATAGAGGATACACCCTTTTGAATAGCAAACAAACTTGTTCAACCTCTTATCCTATTGTTTCTCATATGTTGCAAGGAAGTCTATTGAGTAAAGATGAAATTATAGTAGATCCACGAGAAGCCATTTCTAAGATTCCTGAGTTCCTTTCTGAACGGTATAGCGTGAAGTTTATTTGGAATACAACAGCAACATCAATAATACGCGACACTGTTTTTGCTGGAACAAAATCGTACAGCGCAGATGAAATTTTCGTTTGCTCTGGTTCTGATTTTGAAACATTATTCCCTGAGGAATTTGCCAATCAAAACATTACCAAGTGTAAGCTTCAGATGATGAGGATGGCAGCACAAGGTGAAAATACTAGATTAGGACCTATGTTGTGCGCTGGATTATCACTCATTAATTATAACAGTTTTTCAGTGGCTCCAACGCACTCGAAGCTTAAGGCTAGGCTTCATGTTGATTTTCCTGAATATATAAAATGGGGAATCCACGTTATGGTTTCTCAAAATCAAAGCGGAGAATTGACTGTCGGAGATTCTCACGAATATGGGCTAACTCCTGATCCATGGGATAAGGCCTTGGTCAATGACTTGATTTTAAAATACCTTAATAATTTTGCTCAGTTCAAGAATGAAAAAATTATTGAAACTTGGAACGGAGTATATTCTAAAATGAAAAGTGGTGAAACAGAGTTGGTCATAAGGCCTGAGGACGCTGTCACTATTGTTAATGGATTAGGTGGAGCTGGTATGACATTATCATTTGGACTTGCTGAGGAGATTGTTTCTTGATTAATTTTCAACTTTTGTGTTATTTCTTATTTTAAATGTTTCGGGTTCTATTCTAGCGTAAAGTTTAACAGAATATGAAATTTTATCTTTCATTATTGTATTTATCTTTCCTATCCTTTTGTGACGGTCAGACAACCATTTATGTTTCAGTTGCTGGGAATGATTTGAATTCAGGAACTATTGAGAAGCCAATGAAATCATTGCATGCTGCAGTGGAGAAAGTTGCAAATGCTAATTCCAACCATGTTCAGATTTTATTGAGAACAGGAAACTATTATCCCAACAGCGTAATTTCTATTACAACTGCTTTATTAAATAAGCATAGTCTCACTATTTCTGCTTATGAAAATGAATCGGTAATACTTAGCGGATCAGTACCATTGCATACAACTTGGACAAATGTGGTAAGCCGAAAAGAACTGGTTGAAGCATCAATTGATAAAGGATTGATACTGGACCAATTGATTTGCAATGGAAAAATCCTTCATATGGCACGTTATCCGAATTATATTGAAAGTGCTCTGCCATTGCATGGAACCTCATCTGATGCATTGAGTCCTCAAAGAATTGAGAAATGGGCCAATCCACAAGGGGCATACATACATGCATTGCATAATGGTGAGTGGGGTGGTTTTCATTATAAGGTAATTGGTAAAATAAAGAATGATAGTCTTGCATTAGAAGGAGGTTGGCAGAATAATCGTCCAGCGCCAATGCATGAAGAGTATAGGTATGTTGAAAACATTTTTGAAGAACTGGATGCACCTGGTGAATGGTATTATGATTCATCACTTGGCAAATTGTATTTGTATCCTCCCTTGGGAGTTGATTTAAAGAAAGCCTCTTTTGAACGTTCAATTTTGAATGATATCATTCATGTTGTGGGAACTGAAAACAATCCGGCTGAAAATGTAGAAATTTCTGACATCACTTTCGAGCATACTAACAGAACGTTTATGTTAACGAAAGAGCCACTGTTGAGAAGCGATTGGACAATCTATCGAGGTGGGGCAATTTTAATTGAAGGCTCACGAAATATTACTGTTTCCAATTGTCAGTTTACAGACTTAGGTGGAAATGCGATTTTTGTGAGCAAGTATAATCGTTCCGTAACTATTCGAGAAAATATCATTAGCCATATTGGAGGAAATGGTATTGCATTTGTTGGTGATACTGCTGCAGTTCGATCTCCCTCATTTCGCTATGAAAATTTTATTTCCTTAGAAAAGCTGGATAAAACACCAGGGCCTAGGTCCAACAATTATCCATCGCATTGTGATGCTACAGAAAATCTTATTTATGATATTGGAAAGATAGAAAAGCAAGTAGCAGGAGTGGAAATAAGCATGTCTTCTGAAATTAATGTTAGTCACAATACCATTTACGATGTACCACGTTCAGGAATTAATATAGGGGATGGTTGTTGGGGCGGACATACCATTCAATTTAATGATGTGTTCAATACTGTATTGGAGACTGGCGATCATGGGGCATTTAATTCTTGGGGAAGAGATCGATACTGGCATCCAGATTATGAGCAAATGCAATCAATTGCAGAACAAGACAGCCAATTGATTTTTGCCGATGCCATTAAACCAACCTTACTTTTAAATAATCGTTTTCGATGTGATCATGGTTGGGATATTGACTTAGATGATGGCTCTAGTAATTATATTATCTCCAATAACGTTTGCTTGCAAGGGGGGCTCAAATTAAGGGAAGGATTTAATCGAAAAGTAGAGAATAACATTATGATTAATAATTCATTTCATCCGCATGTTTGGTTTAGAAGGAGCCATGATGTGTTTACACATAATATAGTATTGGACAAATACAAGCCAATCATGCTGAACGGGTGGGGTGATAATATCGATTTTAATTTTTTCCCCGATAGTGCATCGTTGAACTTCGCACAAAAAAATAATACCGACCTGCATTCTGTTTTTGGAGATCCTGAATTCATAGATCCACTTACGGGTAATTATGAAGTGAAGAATACGTCAGGTGCCTGGCTGATTGGGTACAAGAATTTTAACATGAAGGAATTCGGCGTTACCACCCCCAAATTAAAACAGCTTGCCAAAAAAACCACATTCAGCAAGCAGCTTTTTACAGAAATGATAAACGAACCTAACGTAATAACAGCCTGGTTCGGGGCTAGCTTGAAAAAAATTTCAGGATTGAATGATCGCTCCGCAACGGGTATGAAGGATGAAGAGGGTGTTTATATTACTCAAATTGAGTCTGGCAGCATGGCAGATAAATTTGGTCTTAAAAAGGGCGACGTTATACTGAAGATCGATGGAGAAACAGTACGTGATAGTAAAGATGTATTCACACTATACAATGGAGCGAAGTGGAAAGGAACTATTGAAATCGCAGTATTCAGAGGGCAACAATTAATCACAGTATTTGCAAACGAAAAATCGAATTGATTAAATACTAAAAAAAATCCCAGCACTTCAAGAAGGCTGGGATTTTTGAAATCAAGAAATTTTTTAAAACTTCAGTGTTTTTGGAAGGTATTTTTCAATCAATTCTGTATAGTATGATTTTAGTTCTTTCCAATCAGGTTGCACAGGACATTTTGAATAGAGGTCATATGGATTGAATAGCTTAACCCATTTCAACATTTCCCTGTCATGATCATCCAAAAGATGTTCATATGCTCCTTCACGATGCCAGGCATAGAAGGAATGGTATCTTAACATATACAATGCAGGTTCTGGAAGATGATCTTTCATCATTTGATAGATGTATTCATCATGTCCCCAGCTCATGTGAACATTACGAAGACCGCAATTCGGCTCGTAAATACCAAATTTTGTATTGTAAGCAGGGTTAGTAAAATCAGGGTTGGCGCTAAAGAATTCTGAGTAAATAATTTTATCTGAATAAGCACAGCCAACAGGGAACGTGTCACCAACAACTGCCCATTGTGGTTCTCCAAATAAACAAAGTACTTTTCCCATATCATGCATCAATCCAACAAGCACCATCCAATCTGGATGTCCATCACGTCTGATGGCTTCAGACGTCTGGAGTAAATGCTGAAACTGATCTAAGTCGGTGTCTGGATCAGAATCATCAACCAACTCATTTAAGAATTCAAAAGCATCCCATATCGCCATTTCTTTTTTGTCAAAAGCAAGATATTGCTCGCGCTTTTGCATGACAAATTCATATGTCTGATAGGTATGATTTAGTCTATAAAATTCTTTTACTGTATCACGGGCAGGCTCCTCATAATTTCTATAGGCTTCAGTAGATTTTGCTGTGGCAATTTTTTCAGGATCAGGGTAACGCTCAAGCAAATCCTCTTCCCATTCATCTAAACTTCCTAGAGGATTTATCTCCTTTGAACTAAGGTTATTTGGTTGCATAATGTGTTGTTTTTTATTGCCTTTGTATAATTGACACTACAAGTTAAAAACTATTTTGGAAATTGTACGTATATAAACCGTTTTCGTTGAAATTTTACCCGATTTAGTGAAATAATGTGTATTTTAAATTCCATTAACTCACACTAACGATTGCCATGACACTTCATCTAGCCGATTATTTAATCATTATCATTTATTTCATTTTTGTAATTGCTGTAGGGTTCATCATAAAAAAAAGGATTAAGTCTAGCAATGACTTCCTAAATAGTAATCGAAGCATACCACTTTGGATTACAAGCCTTGCCTTTATATCTGCAAACCTTGGTGCCCAAGAGGTATTAGGTATGGTCGCCTCTGGAGCAAAATATGGTATTATGACTGTTCACTTTTATTGGGTTGGTGCCATTTTTGCTATGATTTTTCTTGGTGTATTCATGATGCCATTTTATTATGGTAGCAAGGCACGAAGCGTTCCTGAATACCTGTCAATGAGATTTGATGAAAAAACAAGAGGGTTGAATGCACTGACTTTTGCCGCTATGACGATTTTTTCATCAGGTATTTCATTATATGCTCTAGCTAAACTTCTTGAAGTGATACTTCATTGGAACTTTGATGTATGCATCTGGGCAGCAGCTGGGGTGGTAATGGTATATACATTCATGGGAGGACTTACTAGCGCAGTATATAATGAAGTGCTTCAGTTTTTCTTGATCGTAATTGGACTGTCTCCATTAGTCATTGTGGCTTTGCATGATGCGGGTGGCTGGTCATCTATTAGGGCTAATCTCCAACCAGAACTTACACATGCTTGGAAATACATGGGAAATGCGGAATCAAATCCAATGGGGATCAATTTTATATCTATGCTTTTTGGTTTGGGTTTTGTTATGTCTTTTGGATACTGGTGTACTGATTTCTTGGTAATTCAACGCGCAATGATTGCAAAAAATATGAGTGCTGCTCAGCGTACTCCAATTCTCGCAGCCATCCCAAAAATGTTTATGCCATTGATTGTTGTGCTTCCAGGTGTTGTAGCCATTACCTTAATGCAACCTGCTCTTCAGTCTAGAGGATATAGTATACCGCTTGATGCTAAAGGGGCGTTGGATTATACCATGACATTGCCTTCTTTAATTGCACACTATTATCCTAGTGGACTTCTTGGCGTAGGTATAACTGCATTGATAGCCTCTTTTATGAGTGGAATGGCAGGAAATGTTACAGCATTCAATTCTGTTTTCACCTATGATATTTATCAATCCTATTTTGTTAAAAACAAATCAGACAACCACTATCTATATGTAGGTAAAATGATAACGCTGATTGGAATTTTACTTTCTATCATGACAGCGTATATAGCTAAAAGCTATAATAACATAAATGACTTTCTACAACTGGTATTTAGTTTTGTGAATGGCCCTTTATTTGCCACGTTCTTACTTGGCATGTTTTGGAAACGAACTACTGGGCATGGAGCTTTCTGGGGGCTAATGGCAGGAACACTTGCCGCGACGATAACGCATGGTTTGACTATTGCAGAGGGAAAGGGAGGATGGATCTCTCCTATGTTTGAAATCAAGAGTGGCATGGGACAGGCATTCATTGTTGCAGCATTCTCTTGGCTAACTAATTTTACGATGACCATTTTAATAAGCCTTGTTACAAAGCCAAAGACCGATGCTGAGTTAAAAGGACTTGTCTATTCGCTAACAGAGAAAGTACAAGCATCAGAACAAAAATGGTACCTTAAAGCTGGGCCAATTGGCATCATCTTGCTTATCATTACCATAATTTTAAATATACTGTTATTCTAAACTATATTTTATGCTAGAAAAATTCAATCAGTTAAGTTTTGTAATCGGTGTATTTTTTGTCTTAGTGTCTCTGGTTTTAATAGGGGAATATTTTTTTCCAATAGACTTGCCTAGAAATATAAATCTATATACCGGAATAGGAATGTTGGTTTTTGGTTTACTCATGATTCGCTCAAAAGC
>CANKGM010000091.1 GCA_947481355.1 Chitinophagaceae bacterium | reverse complement strand
TGGTAGTTTTGATGCAAAGCAAAATGTGTTGACTATTGCTGAATTTAGTTTACATGAGAACGTAAATGACTATGTAAACTCATTATGGCAAATTCAGAAAGAACCATTCAAGGGTGATGCTGTAAATGCCTATAATGATGGTCCTATTGATGGCAAGCAAATGGGTAAATTCTATGAAGTAGAAAGCTCTTCACCAGCTGCTGCCTTAGCGCCTGGAGAACAGATGCAGCATATTCATCGTACCATACATCTTAAGGGAAGTAAGGAAGACCTAAATACTATTGCATTAAGATTATTTGGTATTGGGCTTGATGCAATGAGTTTATAGCTAGTTTTTTAACGACTTTAAAAACGTTAGACTAGGAGGGAGTTGACTCATCACTCTTGAAGATTCGTCTTCAATAAAATAATGTTTTACAGCTGAAGATTTAGCTGCACTCATTATGTCCTTTATATTCACATCCCCTTTGCCTAATATCACATTTGTTTCTTCATCTGCACTTCCTGTGTCATTAGATACTGTGCCTACCAATCGATCTTTTAGGTGTAATAGCGAAAAACGTTTTGGATATTTTTTTATGAGTTCAACAGGGTCTACACCACCTTGCTTTGCCCAATAGACATCAAGCTCATAATTTACATATGCAGGAATTGTTTTAGCTATTAAGTCATCAAATAACGTACCATTTTTTGAAGTCCTAAATTCGAATCCATGTGGGTGATAACAAAACTCTAGTCCATTTTCTTTAAATATTTTTCCTGCCTTGTTGAATACTACTGCTGCGTCTACTACATTTTTTATATTGAATTCATTTCCCTCGTGTGGTATCCAATAGCAAATCACATAGGTTGCTCCAAGCGTTTTTGCATTGTAAATTACTTGTTTTAGGTCTTTGCTAAGATCTCCATAGTCAACGCCAAATCCTACAAACTTGAAATCTAATTTATCTAAGAGTTTTTTATAATCACTAACACTTTTCCCATAAAAGTCAATTCCTTCCAATTCACGGATACCCATTGCGCGAATTTTTTTCAGGGTTCCTTCTAAGTCTGTCTTGGTTTGGTTTCTTACAGAATATAGTTGAAGACCAATTTCTTGTGCATTGATAACTGCACTAGTTGAAAAGCAGATAATTAGTATAAGTAGACTCTTTTTCATATGGGGAAATTATGATTTATTGCTTGATTTATTAACTCAGTTTATCATTTTTCCGTTTGTATAAAGGAATAGATGTAATATTCGAGATGGTTTCAGCACCAAGATCACCTTCTTTACTGAACGACCAAACAAAAAGTCCATGTATTGAATGGTCTTTACGAATCTTGTCGATGGCGTTAAGCACAAGATTTTTTGCGATTCCTTTATTTCTGTACTCCTCTAGAACCATTGCGGAGCAGAGGTATATGGCATCATATGTTTTTTCGATTTTTGTTAGTTCAAATAGTTGTTTTTCTGAAATTCCACCATCTATAAATTGGTTCATTAATTTTAAGGTAGTCGGAATAAGTAATACCCATGCAATTGGGCCCTCTCCATTATCATATTCAGAAACAGTTGCAGGGTGTATGTGTAGTAATTCATCAATAATATCTTCATTGACGTCTAACTGTTCTGGGTCCTCTTTTGAAGCAAAAACTTCATCAGCTAGTTTTATCATTCGTTCGTAGTTGCTCAATGCCATCATATTTATTATTTCATTTACTAATTAATGAACTTAGTTCTTAGTTTCAAAAATGGCTTTTCAACTACTTTGTTTAGCAATATTGCACCAATTGTAGAAGCGATAATAGATGCAATTAAAATTAAATTTTCATCTAGATTAATATCTGATAAAAGATTATTTGTTATGTGAATCAATCCTTTATGGCTAAGGTAAATAGCATATGATAGCATTGCTATAAATGTTGTTGTTTTGGATTGCCAGTTGAATAAAAAACTTGTTGGACTAATAGCTGAAATTACCATTAAACCATATCCAAGAGCAATTAGTGGGAATCCCCACATTGTTGCACTAAATGAGGTACGATCTTTAGATATAAAGAATGAAGCAGTTAATATGAGTAAGCTGAGTATGAATGTTAAGTTTCCATACTTGGCTATTTTCCCCCATAGATTAGGCAGGAATACATAAAGGCTTGCAATTGAAACACCAGCTAGTAAACAATCCAAACGTGTGTATGTTGGGTAATAAATGTATTTATGCCAAATCATTTCATACTCTTTAGAATTGATTTTAGGAAGGTATAAATAAGTATAACAATAGTATCTGATTACAAAACCAAGTAAAAAAAGAGCAATCAATAGTAAATATGATTTCCGTAATTGTTTAATAGATAATAGAAATATTAATACTAAAGGGAATATCAAATAAAAATATTCTTCCACACAAAGTGACCATGCATGTGAAAATGTACCGTAGTGATTTTTATCTAATCCGAAATTTTGTGTGAATGTTAAAAATTTCCAAAGTGGAGCTAATGACTCTTTTTCTCGAAAATATGGGATTGAAAAATACACTGCAACTATGGTAAAGTATGCAGGTAAAATCCGGAAGATTCTTTTTATAAAAAACTTCTTAAATGAAAATGTGTTTTTTTCATTTATCTCTTGGAATAGTTGGCATGAAATTAAGAACCCACTTAATACAAAAAAAAGGTCAACCCCGGTCCAACCAAACTGTGAAGCACTTACTAACCAATCCGGTTTCGCATTACTTAATTTAGGATAATGGAACAATACGACAGAGATAATGGCTAAGGTTCTTAAGTGATCTAATCCGTAAAACTTCTCTTTCATTTCCTTATTTTTTTCTCATCCCAGGAATATATTGCTCTTCCATATTTTTGAGAATATCTTCTTTGTAGAAAAGTACTTCTTTGAATTTTCCCTTTGTATACATGTCAGCTTGATCTTTAAAATGTTTTGAAGTAGGATCTCCACTTTCGCCACCAGCAAGCAGTGATTTTGCTTTAATTTTTTTTCCAAATTCAACTGCACAGACAAAGCTATTTCCACCATAGCCATAACGTTTTTTGCTTTCTTGGTATGTTTTGCTATTAAATGATGGAAGTGTTCCCCATGCAGAAGATGCAAATGGAGAAGGGATACTCGATTGTTTGTCTGAAAACGTTGCATCTATTTTATTATCGATTCGTTGGAATCTATTAATATCACCCCATACAACCTCCCAACTACCAAAATCAGATTTGAGTTTTTTAAGCACTTCATTTAGGAATGAAATTTTTGTGGCATCAGGCATCTCTTTTAACATGCGTGGTAATTCAAACGGTAGATCAATTAACCCTTTTCGTCCTCTTGTTAAGTGGGCAACTACCTTTTCTGCCCAATGAATAGCAATTGTAGTAGCTATAGAATTACTTGCTGCTCGCCTATCCCAGTCGCGTAATATTTGTATTGCCTTATTAATGTCAGGCTTAATGTCGTTTGCAATCAATGTTTGATTTGCACTAAATAGAGGAGGTAGTAGGACATCAAAAGCAGACATGTAGGTATCATATCCTGCTTCAATTAGTCCATTAATATCAAATTTATCCTTAGCGGCTAGTACCCGCACAGCATTGATCCCCCGAAAATTTTCAGGATCTGGAGCCATATAGGTTGGATATTTCTTTTTGTTTATACTCCCATTTCCGGAAGCTGTAAATGGTGTTGCATTACAATTTTGTAACCATCCATTTGAGGGATTATAAAGGTGAATTGTTTCTTCAACGGTATGCAAACCCTTCCAATCTGTTGCTTCAAGGCTTCCGTCAACTGGATTTTTCCAATCATATTTTGTGTCCCTTTTTGGCATAAAATTACCATGCCAATAGGCAATATTTCCTTGATCATCGGCATAGACGGTATTGTTAGAAATATTTGATCTGAGCTCCATAATACTCTTGAATTCCGTAAATGATTTTGCTTTTGTTCTGCTCCAGGATTGAATTAATCCATTGAGTGATCTATTATTCGACTGCATAGCTATCCATTTTCCAGCCTGCATTGCCATGATTGGACCGTGATGTGTTTTATAAATTTTAAACTCTTTTTTTGCTATGGCATTTTTGGATTTATATGCTATTGTAGTTGGTTGAATATTGACTGGTTTTAATGTATTGTTATGCGAATAGAAAATCCCATTACCATTTTTTTCAATGGTTTCTTCGTATAGGTCTGCTACATCAGCTTCACTTGATGTGTGCATCCATCCGCAATGCTCATTGAATCCTTGATAAACAAAAAATTGCCCCCATGTAACGGCTCCATACGTATTTAATCCTTCCTCACTTATCATATGAACCTCAGGTCTGAAATAGAAAGTAACATGTGGATTGATATAAAGCATGGCATTACCGCTAATATTTTTGGAAGGTGCTATCGCGAATCCGTTTGATCCAATAAGTTGTTCACGATCTTTCTTTTTTAGTTTGGCAAGATCTGTTGAAATTCCTTGATAGAATTTTTTGATATCGTCTGCAGTTAAGTCTGCTGTTTGAATGGCAGATATACTTCCATCAGTATAAGTTAATGCATACCATGGTTGAAAGTTATTCAGTAATGCTGGTTTTACATTTGGGTTTTTGTATAAATAGTAATTAATTCCATCTGCAAATGCATTCAATAATTTTTTCATCCAATCCGGACTTACTTCGTAATCTTTTACGGCATCGGCCGAATCAATAACCATCTTAACGAGAAGGTCTTCGTAAATATCTTTTTCTCCTGTCACTTCGCTAGTTCTTCCTAGCATAGTGATGTAATTCATTTCAACACGCTTAAAATCATCTTCACATTGTGCATACATTAATCCGAAAACACAATCAGCATCGGTTTTGCCATATATGTGTGGGATACCCCATTTGTCTCGTATGATGTTTACGCGTTTTGCATTCTCTTGCCATCTTACGATATCTGATTTTGATTGTGCAAAAATTAATGAGGGGATGAATAAAAGTAAAATGAAGTATTTCATTAAATTATTTTTATGAACAGCTCTTATGTTTATTATCTTTTTCTGCTCTTTATATTCGTAAAAAAATAATTAATCCTAAATGATATAAAAAACTTGAAATTTAGCGAGACACATTTGCCTTAAACACGCGTATGAAATTTCCACCCAGAATTTTAAATATATCATTTTTGCTATACCCTCTTTTCATAAGTTCTTTAGTAATCAATGGCATATCTGTTACGTCATTTAATTCTCTTGGTGATGAATTAATTCCATCAAAATCCGATCCAATACCAACATGTTCTACTCCTATGAGTTTAACAATATGATCTAAATGGTCAATAAGTAAACTCAATGTTGGTCTTGTGCTATCCATTTCATCCTTGTATTTTTCATGGATAAATAGATTGGCATAAAAATCACTTGGATTTGTTTTTAGAATAGAATCTTTCTCTCCTTGATGCTTTGCAATAAAGGTGTCGTTTTTTTCACGAAATGATGGATCAACAAATCCTGAATAAAAATTTAACTGTATTACACCGTCGTTTTTTCCAACTGCTTTTATCTGATTGTCTGTCATATTCCTAGGAACTGGACAGAGTGAATAAGTACAACTGTGTGATGCAATCACTGGTTTTGTAGTAATACGCAGGGCATCATAAAATGTTTCTTCACCAACATGTGAGATGTCAACAATCATACCAATTTTGTTCATATGGGTAACCACTTGTTCGCCAAATGAATTTAATCCATATGGGTGTCCGATATCATTCTTTGCTCGTTCGTCTGTTGCTGAGCTTGCCCATGATGTGCTATTGTTCCAAGTAAGTGTCATATACCGGGCACCTCTTTTATATAAGCTATCTAGATAATCTATACGATCTTCTATCATATGTCCACCTTCTACTCCCATCATTGAGCCAAGCTTCTTTGATTTTATTGCTCGTTCAATATCTTTAGGTGATGTCACAATCATCATCTTACTTGGGTTTCGCTTAACTACAGCATATAGAGAATCTATTTCTCTGTTTGCGAAGTTGAATGCCGAACCAGTTCCATAGCTGCCATCACAAAAAATTGAAAAAACTTGTATATCAATTCCACCCTTGATCATTCGATTTAGATCAGAATGTGTAATGCCATGTAGATCTTGGTCGAAACTTTTATTTTTTTCAATGCCTGTACTGATGAAATCATTATGGGTGTCAATAAAAATAGCTTCTTTATGCACTGATTTATACAACTGTCCTTGAACGAATTGAATATTTACTAATGCTAATAAGCAAAAAGATAGAAATAAAAATTTCATAATTAATCCTTAATTGCTTGATATGCTAAGACACGAAATCTATCGCTGATATCACCATTTTGAGTTGGGTATACATTACGGAAGAAAAGGCCAACTAGGTTTTCTTTTGGATCAACCCAATAAGATGTTGCAAACATTCCTCCCCATTCAAAGGTTCCTTCTTGTGATTGGATTCGTGCACTTCCTCTTTCTGTTGTGATGCCGAAGCCTAGACCAAATTTATTATCACCATTATCAATATCTCCAATTTGGTTCATTGTCATCATCCTCACTGCATTTCTGCTTAATAGGCGAACACCGTTGTATTCCCCTTGATTCAACATCATCTGTAGAAAAATTCCATAGTCCATTATAGTGGATGACAGTCCACCTCCACCGCTATGCATTTGAAGGTCTAAGTTTGGATAGTCTCTATAGAATGTTCCGTTAATGCGTATCACCTCATCCATTAATTTTAGTTTCCCATCTTCTTGAGAATACAGACTTACTAGACGACTCTTTTTTTCAGTTGGTAGATAAAAGTAAGTGTCTTTCATTCCTAGCGGAGTGAAAATTCTCTTTTGAAAAAATTCTGCTAGACTCATTCCAGAAACAACTTCAACGAGGTATCCTAGCACATCTGTATTAAGTCCATAGGTAAATTTTTCTCCAGGATTGTGAAAGAGAGGCAATGGACCAAGCCTTCTTATATTTTCTGCAAGCGTTATATTTTTTACCCCAATGCCTCCAACAACCCCATTTTTTGCATAGATCGCATTTGCAGTTGCTGAGCCAATTTGTGCATATGCAATACCTGAAGTATGTGTTAGTAAGTCGCGTATGGTTATTTCTCTTGATGCAGGTACTGTAGTATAGCTTGAGTCAGCTGGATTAAACTTATCTAAGAGTTTTGGGTTTTTAAATTCAGGGATGAATTTTGAGATGGGTTCATCGAGCAAGAATTTTCCATCTTCATACAGCATCATGACTGCAGTGCTTGTTATGGCTTTTGTTTGAGATGCAATACGAAAAATCTGATCTGTTTGCATTGGTGTTCTTTGGTCAATATTATTATAACCAAATGCCTTATAGTAGGCAACCTTACCGTTTTTAATTATTAACCCTACACCGCCATTCATCCAACCTTTATCAACCCAACTTTGAATTACATCATCTGCTATTTTTAATCGATCAGCAGATAATGATGATTGATCAAAAGGAATACTTCCTGATTTGGAGGTTGTGCGAGCAGTTTGTCCAGTTAATTTAGCGAGTTTGGTATTTAGTGATTGTGCATTAACAATTACTAAATTGAAAGCAAGCAG
>CANKGM010000090.1 GCA_947481355.1 Chitinophagaceae bacterium | reverse complement strand
CATTGCCTTACAAAAAGCACGTCAACTAAAGTTTTCAGCAAATGAAACAGGATCTTCAGAGCAAATCGGCACAGTAACTTTTGTATTTAGAATAAAAAACTGATTTCGGATATAAAATAAATAGCGATATTTGCAATGCAAAAACAATAAAGATGGACAAAAGAATAAATACACTTATTTTCTTAGTAGCGATTTATTTCACGATTGCAGTAACCATGACACTTTTCAAACCAGTACAGCAGTTCTTCACTGCCTTCCTATTTGGTATCACAGGTGTTGGAATCTTCTTAATGTTTTTTTCCCTTTGGTTGCTTAAGGATAAAGAGTAAAATATACTATAAACTAATTTAGACGTTAGATATTAACGACAACTAGAAAGCCGCCTTATTAAACAGGGCGGCTTTCTTATGCAAAAAACCAAGCCTTATGCTTGGTTTTACTTTATATAGATTTACTAATTACTAGTTGTTATAATGATAGCTTCCACCCGTCGCGGTATTCGCGCTTAACAAACTGATTGGCTGGATCAAAATTTGTTATCTCCATTTTTTGGGCATCCCACAAGAGCTTCTTTCTTCCTGAATATTTATCCTCTTGCTTCTTAGAATTTTGATTGCGCATCATCCAACTACGAATCGCTAAGTTTCCGATCAAAATACTTTCTGTGAATGGACCAGCAAATTCAAAAGGAGAGCTCGTTTTAGCATTGCCATATCCGGCAATACATGCATTAACCCATTGCAAATAATGCCCTTCTGGCACTCTAGCTAATGTTTCAGGTGGCAAATCAGTTTGCTTCATTAATTTGGTTGGCAATAAGCGTGGATTGGCTCCGTAACAATCGGCAAGCAACTTACCCTTTGAGCCAATAAACAACACTCCACCATCCCAATTACCAAAGTCTTCATCTGGAAGCAGTTCGTCAGGACGTTCCGGCAACAAGCCCCCATCATGCCAAGACACTTTTATTTCTCCTGGCTTACCATCTGTTCTTGGATATGACAGATGAATTATTGAAGAAGGAGGACAACTATCTTGATTCGCCGTATCATCCCACATGGCTTTCCAAATTGTTGCTACAGAGCACTCAACTGATGAAGGGTAAAGTATTGGAATGCAACGGAAAACAGGATCCATAATATGACATGCCATATCACCTAATGCGCCAGTACCAAATGCCCACCATCCTCTCCAATTGAAAGGAAGGTAAGCTGGGTTATAATCAATCATTTTAGCAGGACCTATCCATAAATCCCAATTCAATTCTTTTGGAATATCAAATTGGCCTGTTGGAGTAGGAATACCTTGTGGCCAGACAGGTCTATTCGTCCAGCATTTCACTTCAGTTACATCTCCAATTAAGCCTGATGCAACCAATTCTTGAGTTCTTCTAACACCATCTCCAGAACCTCCCTGATTACCCATCTGAGTAACTACCTTATATTTTTTAGCCGCTTCTGTTAAGATGCGTGCTTCATAAATATCATGAGTCAACGGTTTCTGAGTATAAACGTGTTTACCCAATTGCATAGCGGCAAGTGTTGCCACAGCGTGGGTATTGTCAGGTGTAGAGATAGAGCAAGCATCTATATTATCTTTCTCCTTATCCAACATCTCCCTGAAATCGTTATAATAATTTGCCTTAGAGAAACGCTTTCTAGATTTAGCGGCAGCACGATCGTCTACATCGGCCATAGCAACAATCGCAACATTTTTACTCTTCGAAAATTCAGACAAATCGCCTTCCCCTTTTCCACCTGCACCAATACCAGCAATACGAAGTTTATCACTTGGGGCAACATGACCCTTGCCTAATACATGGCGTGGAACAATAGTAAAACCTGCAAGTCCTAAAGCACCAGTTTGTATAAACTTTCTACGGGGATAATTTTTAGAAGCCATTTGGAAATAAATTAGGTTAATGATTAACTATACTTTACGCACTCTTTATTTTCTTTTTCACTGTATTCTAGTCCGTATTGTTTCAACACATCATCTGGCACACCATTCCATTGGTTAGGACGGTTTCCAACATACCCCAAATCATCATATCCCATTTTAGTAGTATAGAAACCAGTGACTGTCAAATTTCTAATCAAGGTAAAAAATGCAACACCTTGCGCTAATTCTTTTTTTGCTTTTAGCGGATAGGCAATTTCATCAACAATTGCAATTTGTTGCTCACGACTTGAGTCTTTGAATGATTTGTCATTCTTCTTTGAAGCATAGATATCAAGCCAACGTAATCCTCCACGCATAGGTGTTTGATTCTCTGGCATGTCTTTTACAATAAATTCAATAAACTCTGGAACCTTTGCATCTGTAGCACTACCACTCACTTCATCTTTAGGAATGATGATGTCTGCAAGAATGGTAATGGTTGCCATCTCGTGTGGTGTAAAGAACGTAGTAGAAACAGCCTTATCGTATTGTGCAACTTCTTCAGGTTGCCTATCTAATGTAAAGCCATCTGCAACGATTTTGCTAACACCCTCTTTAGTTGTTTCGCCTGGCTTACATCCATCAAGTAATGCTACTCCACCAAGTGTTCCAAGAGCAAGTGCTTTTAACGATTTTCTCCTATCCATGTGATTATGTTTAGTGTTTAATTTTTGTAGAGGAATTAAAAAATTTAACCCCCTTTTATAATTAAATAATATTAGATATTTCCTTTTTTCATTTCATCAATCAAATACTCAGACGCTCTCATTGAAAGTGCAAGAATCGTCCAGGTAATATTTTTATCTGCTTGAGATACAAACACACCGCCATCCACAACAAATAAATTTTTACAATCGTGTGCTTGGTTATGTTTATTTAAAGCAGATTTTTTTGGATCATTACCCATACGAACAGTACCCGCTTCGTGGATAATTTTACCTGGAGTTTCAAGTCCGTAATTATTTTCAGGACCATCTTTATCTCCCCACGTAATTACAGCGCCCATCTCATGCATGATTTCCCTGAAGGTTTCTTTCATGTGCTTGGCCTGGTTAATCTCGTGGTCTGTGTATTTTACGTCGAATTTCAGGACAGGAATACCATACTTATCTACAACGTTTGGATCAATTTCACACTTGTTAGTTTCAAGAGCGATTGATTCACCTCTACCGGCCATACCCACTTCAGCTCCATAGAAATAGCGCACATCTTCTTTCAATGATTTACCATAGCCACCCGCTTCTTTGGTTACTCCATTTACAGGGAATTTACCATTAACATCTTCCATACCCATAGAGAAACCATAAAGTGGCATTGACATACCGCCACCATATTCAATATGATATCCTCTAGGGAAATCAAGTTTTTTATTATCTCCCCACCATGGAGAATAAACGTGCAGCCCACCAACACCATCTTCATTATAGCGCTTTCTTCCTAACAAATCAGGAAGAATACCACCCATTGAAGCACCTGTTGAATCATGCAGGTATTTACCCACTACTCCACTGTTGTTTGCCAATCCATCCGGATATCGTGTCGACTTAGAGTTTAACAATAAACGAGCAGACTCACAAGCACTCGCAGCAAGAATAACCGTACGGCCTTTTACTTGATGTTCAGTTAGATCATATTTGTTTACGTATGAAACGCCTGTAGCTAGTCCTTCACTATTAGTAAGCACCTCACGCGCCATAGCACCAGTAATCATTTCAACATTGCCGGTTTTAATAGCAGGCTTCACCAATACAGAAGATGAAGAAAAATCACCATACACTGTACAACCACGATTACATTGATTACAATAAAAACATTGTCCGCGATCATCATTGATTTTTTGAGTCAAGATGGATAAACGTGATGGTATTACAGGCACGCCAGCTTTCCCAGCTGCTTTTTTAATGAACATCTCATGCAACCTTGGTTTTGGAGGAGGCAAGAAAAATCCATCAGGATCATTTTCAAGTCCCTCGTTTGTTCCAAACACACCAATCAATTTATCTATTCTATCATAGAACGGTTTTACATCTTCATAACCAATTGGCCAATCGTCTCCTAGTCCATCAATACTTCTGCGTTTAAAATCTTTAGGACCGAAACGAAGTGAAATTCTACCCCAGTGGTTTGTTCTTCCTCCCACCATACGTGCTCTCCACCAATCCCAATTTGTACCTTCTGCTTTAGTATATGGTTCGCCTTCAATATCCCATCCCCAATAGCTTGCATCAAAATCACCGAATGGTCTAAATTTTGTACTTGCGCCACGACGAGGAGAATCCCAAGCGTTTTTAAGTTGATTTACATTTTTTGCTGGATCAAAGTCAGCACCTGCTTCCAATAAGCACACTTTTAGTCCTTGATTCGCCAGGATATAAGCGGCCATCCCACCTCCAGCACCGGAGCCAACAATAACTACATCATATACCTTGGATTGTTTTTTGATTTCGAAGTCTGGCATAGTATATCTTTTTTCGTCAATTTTAAATGAGATTGAAAATTACGTAAATAATTGATACAGCAGACAAAATGTGTAACTCAATTTAGAGGGGAAACTGGCAAAAAAGTGACTAGGCTTTTGCCTTGATGAAGTCTGTAATCAGAAACGAAATAAGTCGGCCTAATTGAGAAGAATCAGAGTGCAAATGATCCGCTGCTCCTTCACAAATATGAAGGCTAGCTATAGTGGGGTAATTTCCTGCAAATCGAATATACTGACGTGCTTCAGCTACCGTAATCCCTGATGGATTTTGTCCACTTGAAGGGATATGGCTAATGGCATCTAAGTCAAGTTCTAGGGCTATTGGACCCTCGTCCACAAAGGAGAAAGACTGAGCAAGTGATTGCATAAAATTCAGCTTCTCTTCAACATAAATATTTTCATAGCTATAATACACGATGTCGACATTGCTGTATACATCATCCATCATGCTTTGTGGATTTACATTTTCCTGCAAGCCCACAATGGCATACTTACTTAGGTATCCCTCTTCCATAGCATACCGGAAGGCATTTCCGCTATGTCGACCCTCCATAATCCTATACTCAGCTGAAGAGTCAAGATTTATGGCATTGATTGAAGGCTTTGAAATAAGCCCTGACTTATGATGTGATTTTGCAACTCCCTTGATTAACGGATACGCATTATTATGACCACCCCCAATCACAATTGGAATTTTTCCAGCTGAAATAATTTGCTTCACAAATTCCTCTACTTCTTCATCAATGATATTTGCTACGGCATGACGGCATGCATCTATTCGTTCATCAGAACTAAAGGAATGTTCGTCAATGATTTTTGAAATGGATGAAAAATCGAAATACCCTGCCAACACAATATCATCTCCTTTGCAAAGGTCTGTGCTTTGCATATTTAGAAAGGCCCTGATAAAATGAAACCAAGTGTTCTCTGCCCCTTTAGTTCCATGATTCCCCATAATACCGATACTCTCGGGAATTCCAAAACATACATATTTTCCTGGAATATTAAAATCAAATGATTGCTCCCCTGAAACTGCATTATGAACACTATTTAGCACTTGAACATGTTCTCCCAACTTACTTTCGTATTTCCTCAAGGTTGTTTGCTCGAGTATTTCTTGCTTGGTATAGTAGTGGAAATGAGACATGGTTTTGTTAAGGTAAGGATTTTTGGTAAATTGGCATAATGGGTTGGGGGGGTTCAACGCTTTACGCTGGACGCTTGGCGCTTGGGCATGGACGCTTAGGGCTAATGGTTGGGAGTCAAGCAACTCACTACTAGCATCTCACATCTAACGTCTAAGATGAAATCTTTGACCATACTTCCTCCGCAAACCTACCCAGAGAAGGATCGCGGGCACCCATTAATAGCAGGGATGTATTATCTGTAAAATGAGGGCGGAGGCTATCAATCAAATCGTTTCGGTTAGCCACAAAAAATGCATTTACCCCACGTTTCTTTAAGTCCTGGATAAGATCGAGTGCAGAGATATCCTTAACAGCAGTTCCTCCAGCGTAATAGATTTCACTCATCCAAATTTCATCTTGAGGTCTTAAGACGTCTGCGAATTCTGTAACAAAATCCTTGCGAAGAAATTTTGTAGGGCCATATCCATGGGGCTGAAACCAAGCAATGAGTTTTTCAGAAATTGGCTGGCAGGCTTCAATAGAACGAGCACATTTTACGGGATTATGGGCGAAGTCATCTATTAAGGTGATGCCATTTTTCTTTCCGTAAATCTGATGCCGTCTATAGATACCCTCATAATGCGACAATGCTTGAGAAGCAATAGAAAGTGCTATGCCTAAAGATGATGCGACAGCAATTGCTGCCAATGCATTTTCCATATTGTGTTTTCCAAGGATGTTTAAGCCGAATGGAACGCCTTGAACAACAAATGAAATCTTTTCACCTAGCTGTTGAAAATCTTTGGCGGTGATGACTTCTGTAATATCATTATCAAATGAAAAATCAAATGCAGATTCCGCAGTAAGCTGAGCTGATAAAGGATGTGAACGATTCACAATAAAACGGGTAGAGTTATTTTTGAATGTAGCAAACAAATCCATCAATGTATTAATCTCTTGATGGTCTTTGTCTACATTCAACAACACACCAATTTCAGGATGGTATTGTACAATAGATCCATCGCTTTCATCCGCTTCTAAAATCAACCAATCTCCGGTGCCATATGCCGCATTGCCAATTTTCCCTTCACGTATTAGTCGTGTTAATCCCGCACCTCCAATAATTGAAGGGTTTAATCCTGCGTAATGTAAGATATCAAACAACATTGCTGTTGTGGTACTTTTCCCTGAGGTTCCACCAATGGCGATAGTCCTTTTTGACGAAGCAATCATGGCGAGCAGTTCACTTCTTTTTAGGATTTGTTTTCCTAATTTTTTTGCGGCAATAACTTCTGGAACAGAATCTTCAATGGCTGTGGATACCACCACTATATCAGTACTCTCAGCGACGCCAGATCCATCTTGCGGAAAACATCTTATTCCCTCTTTAATTAAGGCCTGTTCAGTTTCGTTGTATATACCTGACACAAACTGTCTGTCAGAACCTGAAACATCATGTCCATTTGCTTTAAGGTATTGAGCAATAGCACTCATTCCCGTTCCAGCAATGCCAACAAAAAAATAATTTTTTGAAGTAGTAATCATGAATAATAGACTCTAGTTGCTAGAGGCTAGACGTTAGTGGTTAGAATACATAGAATTTATAAAAAATTTGCATGAGGCTTACAAATTCAATTCAATTTAATTCAAGTTTCTAAAGTCAACAGGCACAAGCTTGCTTACACCTTGTTCCTGCATGGTTACACCATAAATGACATCGACAGTAGCCATCGTTGTTTTGTTGTGGGTAACCATGATGAATTGAGATTCCTTGCTAAACTGCCTAATCATATTGGTAAACTTAAATACGTTGGCGTCATCTAATGGAGCATCTACCTCATCCAAAATACAGAATGGTGCAGGCTTGATAAGATAAATGGCAAACAACAAGGCAGTTGCAGTCAACGTCTTTTCTCCTCCACTCAACTGTGCAATGGAAGCTGGACGTTTACCTTTCGGCTTAGCCAATATATCAATTCCCGTATCAGCTAGATTATCAGGATTTACCAATACCATGTCAGCCGTATCTTGCTCTGTAAATAGTGCTTTGAAT